>CAZSEZ010000039.1:0-21679 GCA_964606015.1 uncultured bacterium | reverse complement strand
GCTAAATTTCAATCTCAGCAACAGTTTTAACGCCCGTTTAGATTGGGGAATTCCTCTAATAGAAGTCGAAACCCAAGGAGATTCTCTACAAGAAAACGGCATTTACTTCACGCTAAATTGGGATTTTCTTTAGTACTAGAGCTAACTCCTACGTTATATGCTTTAAAAGACCTTAATTGTATTCACCAAGTCGAAATCCTCTAGAGCTAACTGTTAACTAAAAACAAATTCTGCTTGCCCAACATAGCTGATCCCCTCTGGTGTCAGAGAAAAACGTAGCGGAAGTACTTCAACACCTTTTGCTACTGCTTGACGTAATAATTTGGCATACTCGGGATCGCAGACTTCACTAGGTGAGAAGCGATCACAATCTCCACGATTGATAAAGTAGAGCATAATTGCTTGATGAGTAGGAGTCAAAGCCATTAGCTCACGAAGATGTTTCTGCCCACGAGTTGTCACGGCATCGGGAAATAAAGCAGTATCCCCTTCAGCGAGAGTAACATTTTTTACTTCGAGATAGATATCTGACTTTTCCGATTTGCTTAGCAGAAAATCTACTCTACTTTTGCCATCTTTTCCATAGGGCACTTCTGGAAGAATTTTGTCGTATCTATTTTTTAATTGGGGAAACAGATTTTGCTCTAAGGCAATTTTGATTACTCGATTTGGTAATGCGGTATTTATCCCAACCCAAGTATCATTAACCAAAATTGTTTCCCAGCTATAGGCTAACTTTCTCTTGGGATTATCACTCTTGGAGATCCTTACCAACGAACCAGGCTCACACAATCCCTGCATTGATCCTGTATTGGCACAGTGAGCAGTTATTATTTCACCATTTTCTAGCTCGATATCTGCTAAAAAACGTTTGTAGCGTCGGATGAGTTTCCCTGGAATAGACGAAGAATAGCGATAAAGAAAAGTCATTAAGTCCTAAAGTTAGTTGGTTGGAGAGAGTGAAGTCTACAAAAAATCTATTGGCTTATCTTTAATCTGGACAACAAATTACAGAATTAACTTAGCGATCTCTTATTTCAACTAGAAAACTGCTAACTTGTTCTTGCCATAATTGACGGTTGACTTTGGCCAAAATGTCGTGTCCCACTTGAGGAAATACCTGTAGTCGAGAGTTACCACTAATCTGGTCAGTTAAACTTTGGACCTGAGCAAGAGAAACAGTACGATCAAGCTCCCCAGCAAAAACCAGAGTCGGACAAGTCACAGCCTGAGCATCTTTTATTGGTTGATGGGCAAAACCATTAAAACCATGTTGCATACCCCCCCAAAATACAATTAACTCTGCCATAGGGAAGGGATAGAGGGAGCCGTTGCGTAGTCTAGTCCTAACTGCTTCTAGAATGGTCGTAAAAGGCAATTCGAGAATAATAGCATTTGGTTGAATTTGGTATGTTGCGATCGCCTCTAAAATGGCAGCACTACCCATGGAAATTCCATACAGAACTAAAGGTAAAGCTTGATAGTCTCCCGGCAACTCAGCTAAATAACTAACCACAGCAGCAACGTCTTTACCCTCTTCAATCCCAATGGTGGTTCTATTCCCACTAGACTGTCCTACACCGCGAAAGTCTACCAACATTGCATGATATCCCATCTGATGAAAGAGTTCAGCTGCATCCATCAAGGAACTTTTGTTGTTGTCCTTACCATGAAATAACAGAACCATCCCTTTTACTTGCTTATTTTCGCTAGGGATTAGCCAACTATGAAGCCATTGAGCATTGGGTAAGGGGATTTTATGATTTGTATACGTTAGGCCAAAATCTTGGGGATTATTATAGTTCTGTGGTCGGGGAACACCAAGTCCAGAATTTGTTTGATAATTAGTCATCAAATAAGCAGCCACAAATCCTGCCCCGTTGAGTAGCAAGAAAATCAGCAGGCAACCACGAATCAGAAACTTGGGTACGAGTTTCATTAATTATTTTTGAACTTTTTACTAATTTTAGCGATCGCTCTAGTTATTTTCAAACGGGCAATTTTGCTGCTTGTTAGCGGCGGAATCAATTGCTGAGCTTGAGACTGCGCATCAAAGAATGAGTTGGTTTCTTGCAAAATAGTTTTCAGGCGTGTTCGGATATTATCTGCTTGATATTCTGCCCAAAAGCTAGGAGGAAGTTGTGGTTTTTCGCCAGAATTGACAACAGCAAGAATTTTTTGCAAATCATAATCAAGGCTATAACAGCTAATTTTGTGACAGTTGAATCCAGGATCGAGATAGTCAGCCAAAGCATGATTTACACTAGAGAACACTTGGCAGCCACAGGCTAAAGCCTCTAAAGGAGGTAAGCCAAAACCTTCAGTTACCCCACTCAGTTGCCAGTACTGAGCAGAATCGTACAAATAAACTTTGCTGCGATTAAACATAGCTGCTAAATCTGCCACGTAACCATCCAAAACCTCCACCCGACAGCGAGACTGCAAGGCAGGAATGAGCTGTTGCTGAAGATAACTAGAAGTTTTACGCGTTTGGACTAAAACATCAATATCTCTAGCTTGGTTGACATCACAAAATTCGGTCCCTACTTGATTGGGCAAGTAGAAAAGCAAGTTATTACTTGCGCGTTCACCCCAGTACCCTAGAGTATTGCGACTGACACAGATGATGGGAATCCTTGCAGGAATCGGAAACCCGTAGCCAGCACTATGAGCGTGATAAATCACATGATATTGCTGAAGTCGCTTGAGTAATTGAGGAACATCAAACCCCCAATTAACCACGAAAATAGCGCGATCGCGATCTATTGTCGGTAATAAATCTGGTAAAAATGCTTTGTCTGATTCTTGTTGACGATAGGTGACTATTTCTACATCGGTAATTTTTTTTGCCAGTTCAATAATCTTTAATTCTGCCCATAAACCACCACCACCAAACTTACCCTTAGTTCCTGGAAGTAAAAAATAGAGTTTGCGCATCGGGAATTATTACTCGATAATTGGTAACCAGACTGTAAAAATTGTCCCTGGTAAATCTTGATTGTCAAGCTGCGGATTAGGACTAATAACCTCAATGTCTCCACCCATTTGCTCTATTAGCTGCTTTGCGATCGCTAAACCCAGTCCAGTTCCAGGTATATCACTTGCTGCTTGTGCTCCACGATAGTGCCTTTCAAATAAGCGTTCTTGATCGATATCACTTATCCCATAGCCATTATCGTCGATTGCAATTCCAACCAGAGAACCTTGTCGAATACTCCTCAACCTAACCTGACCTGATGTTGGCGTATACTTGATCGCATTATCTAGGAGATTGTTAAAAACCTCACGCAATCCAGCAAAATCTCCTTGCACAAGTGGTAAATCATCTGCAACTTGTCTAACTAACCTAATGCTTTTCTCGTCTGCAATAGCTAAAGCTGTTTGCAATAAAGGTTCTAAAAGCTGTTTTAAGTCAACGGCTAAAAGCTCACTTGCTTTACTTGGTAAAAGAAAATTACTTGAAGTAGAGCCCTCATTTAAGCGTACAGATGTTGTGCTAAGAGTAACGGGATCAACCCCACACTCCACTTCTTCAGCAAAGCGATCAATCAATCCCTTGAGACGATCACTTTCTGAGAGCATATTCTCAGCAACTCTTCGATTACGATCTTCTGGTAGAAGACGTTTAACCAGCAACTTACTAAACGTCCTTAATGCAGTCAAAGGATTACGTAGCTGGTGCAATAAATTACCTAACTGCTCCTGCTCCCAATGTCGTAAATACTCTTGTTGCTCTAGCTGTTGACGATACCATTGAGACTGTCTCTCAAGAAAACAACCAATGGCTAAAGTATTCGCAATCTCTTTTACCTGTTCTAGTTCCTGATTTTGCCAGAAACGATCTTCCCGCACAGTAATCAGTAGTCCTAGTGCAACATCTTCATGTATCAAAGGCAAAACTAGCTGCTTTGTCACTAGATTATCTAAGCTGGAACTAACTATAGACTGAAGGTTCTCCTGACTAGGATCAGTTATCAAATTACAAGGCCTGAGCCGAAACTTTGCAGCTACTTGTTGCAAAAGATCTTCGAGTTCTAGCTCACTAATTTGTTGCGGCATCCTTTTAATCAATTGAGGATAGGCATCAAACAGAACAAGCTGCTTCTGATATTCTTCAGCTACTTCACTAGTAAGATAAACAGCACTCCAGGCTGCACCCATGCCCTTGCGCAACAACTCTACTTGCGACTTACACAAAGAAGCAAACTCGGGACTAGCAATATCATCAGAGTAAGTCATTTCACGCAAAATAAAGCTCTCTAAAAAACAACCTTACTGGTAATTACTTAATGTAGATAGTGACATTACCTAGAAATCGGTTGAACTTTCCTTTCATCTCTGTTGAATCTCCTTAAGAGATTTCCCAAAACATCACAAATCTGCTACAAGGGAGTTGATTTTTTTGGCGATTTGCGATACAATTTTTGACAGTTTTGTAACTAACATTACAATCAGATTTAGTAATCAGTCAAAAGAAATATATAGGAGGTAACGAGGTTGGCAAGAAAGCGCAAGCGTAAAAGTCGCCGTCGTCAAGAAGGCCGCAAAATACTAGAGCTAGTGCCTCAGTATAGCATTGAGAGCGGGGATGACAAGCCTGTCACAGCAGCTCGTAAACATATCGCCTCAAACGGCATTACACCTCCAGCTCTTTTGGTAGTCAGAAGAAACGAACATACAACAGACCGTTACTTCTGGGCTGAGAAAGGATTATTTGGAGCTCAATACGTTGAGGAAAACCACTTCTTGTTCCCTAGTTTGCAATCCTTGGAACTGGAAGAAGTTGCAGAAGGGAAGAAGTCTCCTGCCACTGCTGGTAGCCGTTGAGAGTTAACTCCGAAATACTCTAAAGAGTATATATGATAATGGGACGTTTTAACCAACCGTCCCTTATTTTTTGTCCTTATTATCTCGTATGTTTCCATAAGCCAAATTGGTGCAGCAAACCATACCATTATTGGACACGACTTGCTTACCACTTCATCAGGCACTAGTGCGGTCCATGCCTTCCAACTCCATCTGTTCTGCACCAGGAATTTCTAGGCAATAACCAGCTCCATATACTGTTTTAATGTAACGGGGATGGCGAGGGTCTGGCTCCAATTTAGTTCTGAGATGACGAATATGAACACGAATCGTCTCAATATCATCGTCTGGATCATAACCCCAAACTTCCTTAAGGATCTCGCTTGGCGCAACAGTCTGACCATGACGCTGTAGCAAACAGTGCAATAATTCAAACTCTAAATGAGTTAATTTAACCGTATTCTCAAACCAAATTGCTTCAAAACGCTCAGGAATAAGAGTTAAAGGACCATAGTTAAGGATTTCTGAATGCTTTGCAGCCTGAGGAATGCGATCTGTACGACGCAACAGAGCTCTGACTCTGGCAAGCATTTCTTCAACTTCAAAAGGCTTAGTGAGATAATCATCTGCACCCGAATTAAACCCTTCTACTTTATCTTGGGTTTGCCCCAAGGCAGTTAGCATTAAAATGGGAATATCAGAGGTACGATCATCACGACGTAACCTTTGGCAAACAGTGAAACCATCAACTTTAGGTAGCATCAGATCGAGTAGAACCAAGTCTGGCTGCAATTGTACCGCTAGAGCTTGACCTCTTATTCCATCTTCAGCTTGATTTACATCGTATCCAGCCATTTCTAGGTTGATAGATACCAACTCTGAGATTGCTGGATCGTCGTCTATTACAAGTATTCGAGGCATTAGTAATATGTGTTTTTATTATTGTGTGGGTTTTATTAAGGCTCGAGTTCAAAAAATCTAGTACACAGTAATGATTATAAGCATGAATGCCTATCTTATATGTATTGTATTTCCCAATATTAATATTTAGCGTTTTCTGAAATACGCTGAGAACCAAACCTACTAGTAACCTTTCCATAAAGGGCATCTAGAGAGATTACACCAAAATCCCTACTATCAGTACTTTCGAGGGGATTATCACCAAGTAGAAATACACCGCGATCACGGTTCACTATAGCAATTCTTTTAATAATCTTTAATTCTGGTTTATTAGGGTGAAAAGCTACTATCAAATCCTGTGGCTGAGGAATTTTGCCTTTGTAGGCCTGGCGATCAATCAAGACATCTTCTCCAGGTTTAAGTAGAGGCAACATCGAATTTCCAGACACTCGAAATCGCTTGCGCAAGCCTAACAACCACAGGAAGAACTCTCTATAAGTAATATCTGGCAAATCGGACAACTACTTTATCCTCACAAAACAGTTAGGATTTTAGGCAAAGGTAGAACCACTACTAGGAGGAATATCTTGTAATCTACCATCCCCTACAGCCTGCACCGCCTCTTTGAGAGCAACATCACCTGTGTAAATAGCCTTACCAACAATCGCACCTGTAACGCCTATCGGCTCTAAAGCTAGCAAACTCAGTAAATCGGTCAAAGAGCTAACACCACCAGAAGCAATTACGGGAATATTTATACTGTTAGCTAGCTCTCGCAAGGCCTGCATATTGGGTCCAGACATCGTACCATCACGATGAATATCTGTATAAACAATCGCTGCAGCACCAGCCTTAGCCATTCTTATTGCGAGCTCTGTAGCTTGAATTTCTGAGGTTTCCAACCATCCTCGGGTAGCTACTTTGCCATCACGGGCATCTATACCTACAACTACTTGCTGGGGAAATTCTTGACAAAGCTGGCCAACTAATTCTGGATTCTCTACCGCAACTGTACCAACAATACCTCTTTGTACTCCCAAACCTAACAGACGAACTAACCCATTGCGATCGCGTATTCCCCCACCCACCTGCACTGGGATAGATATAGCCTTCACAATAGCCTCAATAGCAGCCAAATTAGCACTAGAACCTACTTTTGCCCCATCTAAATCTACAACATGAAGTCTAGTTGCACCTGCGTTTTCCCATTGACGAGCTATGGCTACGGGGTTATCGCTAAAAACTTGTGATTGTTCATAGTCCCCCTGATAGAGACGCACACACTTACCATCTAAAAGGTCGATTGCAGGGATGACTTCCATTTAATTACCGAGATTGAGAAGAAGATAGGTTAATGATTATATCAAAAAGCTTCCCCGTTCTTGAAAGCCTTACTACTGATTAATTTTCTAATTTATCGAGTCCAGATTACTTCATTTATATCTTTGAGAAATCGCACACTAGTAGTGGCATCCATACAACACAGAGTTTAAGTAGACCGTTGCCGAAACAATAAAGTAGGGACATACTGGGGTGGGAAGTAGATTGTGAAAAATGAGTAAAGTAGCTATTGTCTGTATCGATGACGAACCGATTATTCTCTTTAGCTTAAAAAGACAGCTAGTGAGAAATCTGGGGCATGACTACGATATTGAATTAGCTTCTAGTGGACAAGAAGCATTAGAACTCTGCACAGAACTCAAAGAAGAAGAAATAGAGATCGCCCTAATTATTTCCGATCAGAGAATGCCCCTAATGTCAGGAGATGAGTTACTGGTCAAACTGCATGCGACCTGTCCCAAAGCTTTAAAAATCTTGTTAACTGGCCATGCAGAAGTTAGTTCTGTGGGCAAAGTCGTTAACTCTGGAGCCCTCTACCGCTATATTCCTAAACCTTGGGATGAAACAGATTTCATGTTAACTGTTAGGGAAGCTCTCAAGTGTTATGGCCAAGAAAGTAAATTAGAGCAGCAAAATCTCTTACTCCATCAAAGTAACCAAAAATTACAAAAATCCCTCAATCTGTTGTTAGCGACTCTAGAAGCAGCAGATGATGGCCTGTTAGTTTTAGACAATCAGGGTCATATCGTTGTTTGCAATCAACAGTTTTATTCCTTGTGGAAGATCAGTTCTCAAGGTTTGGATTTTGATAGAGACGATATCTTGGATGCTATTGCTCTGCAACTCAGCCATCCTATAGCTTGCAGCTTCGCGCCAGAAGAAAAAAATCAAACCCGACAAAAATATAATTTACTAAAACTTAGTAATGGAAAAGTTTATGAATCTTACTTAAGATATCAGCAGCTAGAAACTGAAGAAGTTGGCTTAGTTTGGGGATTTAGAGATGTTACCGCCAGGGAAAAAGAAAAAGCAATAGTTCAGCAAAAAGCCCTTAGAGATACTGTTACCCAACTACCTAAACGAAAAGTCATTACTCATCGACTTTCTGAAGCCATTATCAAAGCTAAAAAAGATAGTTTACTGGCCGTAATGATAATTGACTTAGATGGCTTTAGAAGAATCAACAAAACGTTTAGTCATCAAATAGGAGATTTAATCCTACAGCAAGCTGTCATCAGAATCAAAAACTCTATCAGAGAAGAAGATGTAGTTGCTCGTTGGGGGAATGATGAATTTATTTTGTTGTTACCGTGTATTTCCCGCAAAGAAGATATTGATACAGTCGCCAAAAGAATTATCAGTAGTTTTCAACCCCCTTTCGAGATCAACGATACATCTCTGCACATTAGTGTCAGTATCGGGATTTCTATTTATCCAGAGCATGGCAGAAATGCCAGAACCCTACTACAAAATGTTGATTCTGCTCTAGCTTATGTCCAACAGCAAGATGGACAAAGTTATTACTATTACGATCCTCTCACTAATAGTTCACAACAAAAACTACTAACAGTTGAAAATCTTTTGTATTCAGCTTTAGATAGAGAAGAATTTATCCTGCATTATCAACCAATTATCGATGAGCGCACAGGCAAGATTACCAAAATGGAAGCGCTCTTGCGTTGGCAGAATCCTCAATTGGGATTAGTTTCTCCCCATGCTTTCATTCCTATTGCCGAAGAAAATGGCTTAATTATTCCGATTGGAGAATGGGTTATTAAAACAGTGTGTGCCCAAAATAAAGCCTGGCAAGAAATGGGCTTAGAGCCAATCAAAGTATCAGCAAATTTATCGGTACGCCAATTTCAAAAACCAGATCTAGTTGACGATATTGCTAATATTCTTCAGACCACAAAACTCGCTCCTCAATATTTAGAGTTAGAAATTACTGAAAGCTTAACCATGAAGAATACGCATTCAGCCAAAGAGCATCTTGAAAAACTCAATGCGCTGGGAATAGACCTTGCAATGGATGATTTTGGCACAGGCTACTCTTCATTAGGATACCTGAAACAATTTCCGTTTCAGACCCTCAAAATAGACCGCTCTTTGGTTAAGGATTTAGGACAAGATCTTAATCCTCAGGATATAGCTATTGTTGAAGCAATCATCACTCTTGCTAGAGGTTTGAATCTAGAAATAGTTGCCGAAGGAGTAGAGACAAGACAACAGCGAGACTTACTAAAACAATTGGGATGTCATAGTATTCAGGGCTATTTCTACAGCAAACCAGTCCCCACTGATCAGGCAACTCAATTACTCCAAGAAGGATTACCACAAAAAAATTACAGCTATTCCCAGTAATCGAGAAAAGATCCTTGACTAATACCAGTGAGACGACGATATTTGATCACGGCTTCTGCTTCGCTGAGACTAGCAACAATATCTACTGCCATGCGGGTTTTTTCTAGCTCCATATCTTTACTTTGGCGATCGCAAATTTCCTGATATTCTCTAGCAAAACGAACGGGAATAAAAGATAAATCATCGCCGTGAATCGCTTCTAAATACATTTGAAAAAGAGTCCGCACAATTCTTTTTTGTCCGTATCTTTGAGTCGCTAGACGCGGGTTAGAAATCACATAAGACCAAACAATTCTCTGTAAAAACTTAAGTTCTTCTTCTTTTTCTGGAGCTTGAATGAGATAGCCGCGATCGCTATATTCTAGACTGAGTTGTACCGATTTAATATAGCTTTGAATTAGTTGTGACGAAATCCGCTTGATCTGAGCTTTCTGTTCAAAGGAACCAGGACGATATTGGCCCCGTAAGTTGTAGGTGGCATCAAGAAAATTTTGAAACCGATAAGGATCGTGTTTCACAACCTGAGCAATCTTATTATTAGGGGATTCTCTGAGCCATTCATCAATGAAACGTTGGAATTCATCGCGATCCACAGCTAGCAGTTCTAAAGGAATTAGGCCAGCTAAATAAAAATCTTCAAGATCATGAACACTGTAGGTAACATCATCGGCAAAGTCCATGATGCTAGCTTCCACAGCTTGTTTAAAATCCCCCTGTCCTAGGCCTCGGGCAAAGCGGAAAGCTCCCTGATCTAGCTCGTAAACTGAATACTTACGATAGTACTTGCTCTCTGGTTGCTCAGTATTTCTCAGCCAGGGATACTTTAGAACCGCATTCAAGGTAGCTCTAGTAAGGTTCAAACCATAGTAATCTACGCGATGAATTGCCAATCTGGTGAGAATCCTGAATGATTGAGCGTTACCTTCAAAACCATCGGCTAAACCATGCCGAAGAGCACAGGCATCTAGCTCCTCCTCAGCAGTGTGACCGAAAGGAGGATGTCCCAGATCGTGAGATAGAGCAGCGGCTTCCACGACATCGGGGTCGATACCACCCACTTCTTCCGCCAAAATAGGCTGTTCTGCAACTAATCTCTCTGCCAATCGGCGGGCAACTTGTGCCACCTTAAGAGAATGAGTTAAGCGGTTGTGAAATACATGCCCTTCACCTGCAGTAACAACCTGAGTAACTTGAGCCAAACGACGAAAAGCAGAGGAATAGAGAATGCGATCGCGATCAATTTGAAAAGACTTACGGCGATCTCCAGGTTTATTGACTAAACCGACAAAAGGATTGTGTTGTCTTGCCTCTCTTTCCGACATTCCTTTGATCCCAGAACTATTTTCTGTATTAACGTTAACTGGATTAGGTTACTTTGGCTAGTTCGCCTAGGAGCTACGACGATTGCTGGAGATTCTGAATCTTTGATAACCTCATTCGGGAAACATAGTACGTACAGCAAATCATACTATTAAAAATTTGCAAAAAGCTCACCTTACTCTAACCATTAACCAAAGCCCAAGCTAGCTTCGCAGCTCCAATGGCACCCGCATCGTTACCCAACTGGGCTGGAAGCAATTTCAAGCCCACCCGAGAAGAAGAATGGACTCTTTGCTCAATTTCAGACTGAAGGCTAGGGAAAAATAATGGTGCAGCAGCACTAATACCACCACCCAAAATGATCGCTTCAGGAGTTAGCACATAAACCAAAGAAGCCAAACCAGCCCCCAAAGTTCTGCCATATTGTTGCCAAAATTCCAGGGCTACGCGATCTCCATTCTTTGCTAACTTACTCAATTCGGCTGGCCCTTTACCTGTAAGTCTTTTAATTGCCCTAATACAACAGTGTTGTTCTAACGAGCCTCGGTTGCCGCTATTGCAGGGATGTCCGTTCGGGTCGAGCGTGATTAGCCCTAACTCTCCAGCTGCACCATAGCTTCCTGTAAAAAGCTTACCATCGACAAATATGCCACCGCCCACTCCTGTCCCCAGAGTCAGCAAAATAAAGTTAGATATCTCTTGACCTGCTCCTAACCAAGCTTCTCCTACCGCTGCACAGTTCGCATCATTTTCTAATGTTGTCGGTAAGCCAATACGTTCTTCTAGATACTCAGCTAAAGGGATATTTTCCCAAAGAGGTAGATTGATCCCTACACGAGCAATTCGCTTGGTTACATCTGTTGGCCCAGGCATACCAATTCCAACAGCAACGCAGTTACTAGCCTGAGTTAATTCCATCGTAGCTCTTGTAATCACATCTAGTACTGTCTTGGGTTCTGCCGGTTGAGGGGTGGAGAGCTTAAGTAAAGTTTCGCAGTTCCCTAGGGCATCAAAACGACCCAGATTAATAGTAGTACCACCAATATCAATACCAATAACTCGCCAATCTTTCATAATTGAAGAACAAAATACCACCACTAAAAGATAGCAGGGAGAAGCTAATCAAAATTAAATGAGAAATAGTTCGAGAATAACCTAAGGTATGAAGATCAAGCCGAAATAACATTGCAGCAGCAGACAATATCAGAAAACGACTCAAAATCGCAGGATACTCTATGATCAAAGCAAAAATAATAATGCTGATCGCAATGCTAACAATCGCTCTAGCATCAGCTCGAAACCAATTACCCATTCCTAAAGTCAGTAAAGTAATCGGAGTCGTGAAATAAACTATAAGAATAATAATCGCAATCAAACCAGCTAAATAGCAAATAACTTCGGTCAATAGAGGAGTTAACCATCGATAACGAGATCCCACTAAGGCGATCGCTTCTCTAACCAACCCCCCATAAAGCCAGCCAAAAACACCATAAATAGCAATCAATAGTATCAAAGAAAGTTTTGGGATTTTACTTAGCAAAGCCATTCAGAAATCCAAAAATTGTAAAAGGTAACCGACAACTAGCAGAAGAACCTAGATCCTTGTGCACATTATCTATTACCCAATACTGTTTCACGTTATTTAGTTTTTCTTATCTTAAAAAATACTGCAATCTTAAGATCTGACCTTAGGACATTGCCTGAACTATGTAATCAAAATAAGGAGTGGCTTCTGTTGCATCTTCCTTGCTCAAAAGGTCTACCGCTGCATCTCGTAGACAACGGATCGAGTCAGCCATACCACCGACAGGAACACCCAATGAGTTATACATTTCTCTAACACCAATTAGGCCTGTCTTTTCAATCGGCTCTTTATCACCAGCAAGTACGCCATAGGTAACTAAACGTAAATACCAGCCAAAATCTCGAATACACTGGTTATACTCTTTCTGACCGTAAGCATTCCCACCAGGAGAACGATACTCAGGGTGCATTCTAAATAGTTGTTTGCTAGCTTGATCGACGATTTTCTTTTCATTGCTGGCAAGAGTTTCGGCAATACGCAATCTTTGTACGCCTGTTTTTAAAAATTTGTTGATTCCTTCCAACTCTCCACTGCTGGGATAGCGGAGCTCATCGTCTGCTTTGAGAATTACTTGACTAACTACGCTCATAATATTGCGATCAATTTAACTAACTTTAATGATTTTAGTCTCTTCCTGAAAAAGGCTGAATAAAAATATCTTGCCACTCTACTGCGGAAAGTGGTTGCAAGACTAAATTTATCTTAAACCAATCTTTCGCAGCCAAGGTAAGAGCCTCGACTATTCTCGGAACTGTTCTATTCTCTGATGAAGAGATAGTTGTAAGCAAATTTTGGGGGGCGGGTTCGTTAAATATCTTAATAAATAGCTCAGAATTATCGGTCAAACACATAGAGCCGTGCTGTAGAACAGCTTTACGTTGTCGTAATTGAGCCGAACCGATCGCTTTTTTCCCCTCTGCAGTTAATAAGTCAGCATTGGTTGTTGTGGCAAAACAATTTGGGTGATTGGCATACTTATTATTCTGATTGCCATAGTTGAGTTCGACCCCTAGAGATTGCCAGCCATTAATTAAAAATTGACAAAGATATCTATAGGTTTCACCTCTTTTTCCTGATATTCGGGAAGTCACAATCGAATAAGTCAAATCTCCTTTGTGTACGACAGCTTGACCCCCAGTAGGACGGCGCACTATGTCAAGAGGTAGATCGTGCCACTCCTGAGGATAGTCTTTTTGGTGATAGCCCAAGGAGATAGCTTCTGGTTGCCAGGTATAAAAGCGTAAGGTTGAAGGGTGACCGTAAAAACGATGTTGCTGCAAGAGCCAGTTATCGATCGCCATTTGTATATCCCCCGAGGCATTAAGCAAAGGGATTAACCGCCAAGTATTGGGAGAATTATCAAACGCCAATGAACTATCAACCATTAATCACCGACAACCAACTAACGATTCCGCTGAGACATCAACCACAACTGAACCAACTGTAATAAAGCATAAAATGCTGTCGCCACATAAGTCCAAGCTGCTGCTTGTAAAACAGCTTTCGCCCCTTTATTTTCTTCACCTTGCAAAATCCCCAACTCATCAATTAGCTTCAAAGCTCTACGAGAAGCGTCAAATTCTACAGGCAAAGTAACAATATGGAAAACAATTACGCTAAAGAAAAGAGCCATCCCGATATAGATCATGGTTTGGGAAAAGGCCCCCATTGCACTAAATATCAACCCAGCCATGACTAACATTGGGCCGAAACGCGAACCCAAATTCACCGCAGGAACCAAAGCAGCTCGAACATTCATGAATTTATAATCTTCTTTATCTTGCAAGACATGCCCACATTCATGAGCAGCTACTGCTGCTGCTGCCAAAGACCCAGAATCGTAAATACCGCGTGACAGCCTGACTACCTTGGCACTGGGATCATAATGATCAGTAAGCTCTCCTGCAACTGTTTCCACTCTGACATCTGTCACCCCCATTTTTTGCAAGATAGTTCTGGCAACATCAGCCCCACGCATGCCCAGACTAGAGTTAATTTGTGAATAGCGGCGATAAGTACTTTTGATATTGTTTTGTGCCCAAAAGGTCAAAATTGCCCCTGGGATTAAGATCAAATAAGACCAGTGAAAAAACATAATTTGACTACCTTCTAAAAGTAATTTTTATTGACTGAACCCCAGACATAACAGAGATAAATGAGATCTTAAATTAGATTTAAACTAAGTTGATTTACGTGATTTTACTTATCAATTTATTCAGAAAAGATATCAATTTTTATCAACTTTGCTATATTTGCAATCTCTAAGGATTGAGTAAAACTATTTAGTAACAATAACATTTACACACATATTTCGTTTTGGGAGCTGTAGCTGAAATGTCTAACCTAGTTGCTAATGTTGCTTTGACTAAAGCCAACCAGATCTCTAGTCTATTGATGGGAGACAGTATTGTTGTTGATCTAACTAAATTGATTACTAAGATAAGTACTGATTTTTTAGTTGGTTACTACTTTGCAGACCCACAGGGGAGAATCATTAGCGGTAAAACAGTGGATTTTTCGGCTAAAGAAACAGAAGGTCACGAACACATCCAAACACGAATAATTCCTAAAACTTGGATTTCAATTCCTTTTGGAGAAGTTCCTCAAAATGCTGTTACCATTAGTTTCTTTACTGATTAAGGCATAAGCTGAGACCAGTCCATCCTATATCACCATTACTAATTGATAATTAGCAGAACTCTTCTTGTAGCAATTCATCATTATCATCAGCGATATTAGCTACCAGAGTAATAATTCGTGAGACTTCCCCTGGATACATATCAGCCACAGTACGTTGAGTAGAAACCAACACAGCATTGTTTTGAATACTAAAACAAGTTTCAAAAGTACCAGACCAGTTCATTTCCAGAATCCGCCGCATCAATCCTGGTTCATCTCTAGCTGGTAGAGTCAAAACCTTGGACCAAACGGATAATAGATCATCATCAGTTTCTCCAGTTAACTGCACGAAAACTTCAACACTTCCATACTGAAATTTCCAAACACTTCCTTCAACGCCATGATTGACCATAGCTGTTTGATTTTGATCGAGACTAGAGATCACTGTTTCAATGACTTCTTGGTGGCTGGTGTACTCAGTAATCGCTTCTTCATTAGAACTTTGATCTGGAAGAGGAGGAATCTGATTAGTCATGATGTCAATTAAGAATGTTGATTTTGAACTTACTAGTGCGATCGCTTCTAACTTAACGAAAATAATAAAGCTTTATCTACCAAGATAACGAGAAGCCATCCTCATGGCATCAGCCATATCCACATCCCCATCCCCATCACTATCAAGAAAGCTATTGAGTACGGAGTTACCTCCCGCAGCACTATTGGTCTTACTACCTGTTTTGAGCATACTTAGAACTACAGGAACCAAAATAGGTAACAAACTTTGAATCATCTGAGAGTTCAACCCTGTTCTATTACTAATCTGCTCAATCATCGCCCTTACCTGAGAGTTACTAAAAAGGCTATTGACTGCGCTAGCGTTGGCACTATTACCAGCGAATTGGGTAATAAGCTGTTGTGCTTGGGCTTCTCCACCTTGATTTTTCTGGTCTTGTAAAGCTGATCGAGTATAGTTACCAACGATTGACATTGCCGATTCAATCGCGGAGGATTGACCAGAGTTAGCACTACTAAGCTGTTGCACGGTATCAAGGATAGTACCTAACTGACTGGTGCTGGCCTCTTGTTCGGGATTATCGATTGCACTTAAGATTTGGTTGAATAAACTCATGATTATTTCAGTCTCCTAAACTCAGTTTTATTCTATCTAGATCGCTTGCCAGCAATACCAAACAAATTATTAGTTAAATGAAGTTAATGTTATGTCCTGCCATCATCCATAACAGGTGTTACAAGTAGACTGCACAAAAAAGGCCTAAACGAACAACTGTAAAACCGAAAAGCATACTGGGCGTCAAAGAGATATTAACTAAATCTCACGATCTAGGGCATATAAAATTGAGCCCAAAAGGCCTACTTGAGGATTCAAAATTATGTGGACTGGAATATCCTGGAGCAAATTCCCCATCCTGCCTTTATCCAAAAAGGCTGCTAGGAAATTTCCTTGTTGCATCAAAGGTAGATTCTTAGCCGCAATCCCCCCTGCGAGATAAACACCACTATAGGGAAGAATCTTGAGTGCGAGGTTTCCCGTCTCTGCACCATAGGCTTCAACAAACATCATCATTGCTTTACTACAGAGAAGATCCTGTTGCTGAGCTCCCTGGGAAATAACCAATCCTGGATCGACAGAACCATTTGGCTCTGCTTCCCAGCTCTTGATAGCAGCAGAAATAGCTTGATCTTCACTAGCAAAGTTACTATCTCTAAGAAACTGATAGATATTCACAATTCCTTGTCCGGAAACGACTCTTTCAACCGAAACGCGATCGCTAAGCTTTTGCCGAAGATAACGTAATAACTCGATTTCTAATTCATTACGAGGAGCAAAGTCGCTATGCCCGCCTTCAGAAGCAAATACTTCATGGTGCTTGCCATTATTGGCTAAAAAACTTTCTCCTAGCCCAGTCCCTGCACCAATCACAGCTATGGGTGCATTAGGGATTTTCGACCCTTCTTGCAAAGTCACAATCTCAGACTCTTGTAATCCCAAAACGCCATAACTATTCGCAGCAAAATCATTGATTAAAGAAACGTGAGCAATCGCCAGTTCTTGTTCTAGTCGAGAAGTAGTAAGTTGCCAATTAAGGTTGGTTAAAACACAGCTTTGATTAATGACTGGTCCTGCGATCGCAAAGGAGGCTAACTCTGGCTTAGCTAACTGGTACTCTTGCAAAAACTGCTGCACCATTGGCACCAAATCCTGGTATTGGGCACTAACATATTTCGCTTCCTGAATTGTTTGCCAAGATTTGCGGTCTAAACCCACTTCCACCAATCGAAGAATGGTTTTGGTGCCACCAATATCGCCACTGAGTAATAACATAAACTATTCAATTACTTACTTTAGAATCTTGATCCTGGCTGCTTCAGGAATTCAATTTCTGCTGATGTACTCTTCCTTCCCAGTATGGCGTTGCGGTGAGGAAAGCGACCAAATTGTTCGATAATTTTAAGATGTTGGCGTGCATAGTCAATTACGCTATTGCTGTGAGGATCGTTTTGGAGAGTTCGAAATAATTTGATCGAAGTTTTTTGATCCTCAATATTTTCGCTGTGCTCAAAAGGCAGATAAATAAACCAGCGTTGCACCGGCAATAGTTCTTGGTCATATTTCTGAGTTAAAGCATATTTTGCAACCTCTAGAGCTTTGTGATCTGTCGCAAAAGCTTGAGCCTGTCCACGATAGATATTTCGAGACAACTGATCTAAAACAACGATAAGAGCCAAACAGCTAGCTGGAGAATTTTGCCAGTGGTCTAAGAGACTATTAGCTGCCGCTTGATAAGTCGAAGTAAACAGAGAGGTGATTTCAGCGTCTGTTGCAGCACTTTTAACAAACCAAAATCGGCGTGGTTTGCCATAACTAGCTTCTGTAGGCGCGCCAAACCAGAAATCAAGAACAGTTTGATGATTCATAACTATAAGATGAGACTTCATCCCCGATAGTTGCCTTATATAAGCTCAAATCCAACCCAACAGAAAAAATCAAGGCAAATGATTATTACTTACCTTGACATTAGCTCTAAAATCAAACACTTTATGCAAAAAGCGATCTAGCTCAATAAAAGATCGCATCAAACCTTCAAGTTTTATTCTTTAACAATTGCCCCAAAGTCAGCTAAAACTCTGGCATGGTTACGGAGCAAGCCCAACAAATTCAAACGATTCTGTTTGACTTGAGGATTCTCTGCCATGACCAAAACACTATTCTCCCCATCAAAAAATTCACTCACCACAGGAGCAATTTTCTCTAAGCCAGCAACTAATAACTGATAGTTACGGGAATCTTTGGCTGCCTCAGTTTGAGGAACCAACTCTAATAAACCATCGTAAAAATTCTGTTCGGCTGGGGATTCAAACAACTCTGGATTGATTACTGCTTGAGGCTCTAGCTGAGTAGTATCTAGATCCCCTTTGGCCGCTAGACGAGTCGAACGATTGACAGTTTCGTAGATCTTATTCAGAGTGCCATTATTGCGAACCTCCTGAAGAAAGGAAGCGCGATCGCGTACATCTAGCAAATCCCCGAGAGCACGGTCAGTATACTCAGCATCTTGTTCTCCAAGCAAAGCATTAACTAGATCGTAGTCAATTTTATGTTCTTCTTGGAGGGCAGTACGAATCCGCTGCATAAAAAAGTCTTGGAGCTTGCCAACAGGAGATTCCTTATCACCATGAGAAGCCAAGAAAGCCTTAGCACCTCGCTCAATTAGTTCTACTAAGTTAATTCCTAAGTCACTATGCCAAACGATACTGATAATGCCATTAGCCGCACGACGCAAAGCGAAAGGATCGGATGAGCCAGTTGGAATCATGCCCAAACCAAAAATTGAAACCAAAGTATCTAAGCGATCGCTAATGGCTACCACTTGTCCGTTGGTAGTTTCAGGGAGAATATCCCCCGCACCTCTGGGTAGATAATGTTCAAAAATTCCCTTAGCAACAGTCGCAGATTCACCACTAACTAGGGCATATTTTTCCCCCATAATGCCTTGCAATTCAGGAAACTCATAAACCATCTGGGTCACCAGATCTGCCTTACAAAGCAGAGCAGTACTGGAAACTTCCTCTTTTTGGTTTTCATTAAGTTCTAACTGTTCGCTAATATCACTAGCAACTTCAATGATGCGAGTGACTTTTTCTCTAACCGAACCTAGCTCTTCTTGGAAGGTAACAGCTTCTAGCTGAGGTAAATAGGTTTCAAGACGTTCATCACAATCTGCTTTATAGAAAAACTGGGCATCGGCCAAACGAGCACGAATCACTCTACCATTACCTTCCGCAATCAGATCAGACTTGGCAGGGTCACCATTGGAAATAGTTATAAAGTTGGCTAAGATTTGCTCACTGTCTGCTTGCTTGATCGGGAAATAACGTTGATGAGTCACCATTACGGTGGTGATTACTTCTGGAGGTAATTCCAAAAATTCTGCTTCAAATTTACCCACTACTGCTGTAGGATATTCGACTAGATTAATTACTTCTGCCAGCAAGTCTTCAGGGATTTCGGCAACGCCTCCTGCTTTACTCCCAGCTTGTTCAATATCTCTGACAATAGTGGATTTTCTCGCTTCAGGATCAACCACTACAGAGGCATTTTTCATCATCTCAACATAACTATCAGGATTGGGCAAACTGATAGTCTCGGGATGCAAAACACGATGTCCCCGAGAAATGCGATCGCTTTTGACAGTCTCGGAACCATTGACTAGCTCAATGGCTAAAATCTCTGAATCGAGCAAACTCACTAACCAGCGAATCGGACGGGGAAAACGGATATCACCATCACCCCAACGCATAAAACGTCTGCCTTCTAAACCAGTAATCCAGCCAGGGATTAATTCCTGCAAGATATCTTTGGTTGGTCTACCACTGATCTGCTTTTGAATAAAAACAAACTCACCTTTGGGTGTATCTCTTAACTCTAAATCCTCAACCGCGATACCTTGTTTCTTGGCAAAACCAAGAGCTGCTTTAGTAGGCTCACCATCTTTGTAAGCTGCTTTTTTGGGAGGTCCTTTGATTTCCTCTTCACGGTCTGGCTGTTTTTCTGGTAGACCTTTAATAATCAGTGCCAAACGCCGAGGAGTACCGTAAAACTCGATTCCCTCATTAGCAAGAAATGCTTCATTTAAGCTTGTTGCTACTTTCTTTTGCCACTGAGAGATCGCGCTACTAACAAAATCTGCAGGCAGCTCTTCAACACCCACTTCTAATAAAAAATCAACCATAATCCACTAGCCATAACTATTTCCGTTCAAACAGAATAACAGTTTACGCTTTCAGCAATCCAAAAATTTCTTGGGATACCTTATCAGCAGTTTGTTCACCATCAATTGTAACCAGGCGATCGCTGTACTGATAATAATCTAGAATAGGCACTGTAAAACTTTGAAAGTTGGCAATCCTCCGAGTAATTACCTCAGTAGTATCATCAATCATGCCTCTACCCAAAGCTCGCTGCCGCATTACACTTTCACTAACTTTGAGATAAATAGCACCATTTAATTTTTGCTCAAGTTCCTTTAGAAGAAAGTCCAATTCTTCTGCTTGAAACGCAGTGCGTGGATAACCTTCTAAGATCCAGCCATTACTAACATCAGCTGCTAAAAGTCTTTGCTTAATAAACTGAATCATCAACTCATCAGGCACTAATTCCCCTTTCTCAACATAGTTTTGAGCTTGCTTTCCCAGCTCATTACCATTAGCAATTCCTCGACGTAAAATTTCGCCAGTAGAAATATTAGGAATTCCAAACTTTTCACTAATCTTTGCTGTCTGTGTCCCTTTTCCAGAACCAGTGCCACCTAAAATAACTAATCGCATCTCTAAGATTATCCGCCTAACTACAGTTAGTTGTTACATCTCTGTTATAGCCGACACCTTCCAAAGTCTAAAAAAGTTACAGTTAATCTTCGATTACACCTACTTTCGGTAATAGAGAATCTGGTAATTGCTCCAGAGAACGATCAATTGCTCGACAAAAGTTTTTGACCTGTGAAATAGTCATTGTGGGTTCTGCTTGCCCTTTCTCCCAGCGACGAACCGTCGAAACAGCTACGCCAATTTCTCTTGCTAACTGCTCTTGGGATAACTGAGCATTTAGTCGCAACTTCTTGAAAGGTGAGTTAGTTAGTTGTGGTTGATCCTTTTTCGGTCTAGACATGGATTTCTCTGCGCTTAAATCGCGTACTTTTTATGAATGAATATGTAAAAAAAAATACCTGTTGGTAACACTTTCGCACTGATAAACAAATTTATTTAAAAAGAAATAGTTGACACCATTTCCTGCTAATTAATACTTCTCACAGTTAAAAAAGTAAGATAATAGATAGTTAATGTCAAACCCCCCCAAAAGACACTGATATTACAAATATCTTGCTATATATGTAGTTTTTTTTGCTAGTTATTACTGATGTTTATTAGGTTGTAGCGATAAAATTCCCTGGCATAAGAGTACAACTAAGCTAAAAGTCTAATTTGGACTCAACAAATTAAGACATTATGGAACTATATCGCTGCAAAATTCATGGTACGTCTTTGTTGAATCTTATTAATTGACTGCCTAATCTAATAAAACTCTCAGAATAAGTATCTATAATCCTCATAAAGATTCAGCTAAGTTAAAATAATTTTCGTCTTTTCTGCTGATTCTGATCCGCAAAAATACAAACTTGAATAGAAATAAAAAAAGTGCGTTAGTTAACGCACTTACTAGTATCTTCT
>CAZSEZ010000038.1:0-22733 GCA_964606015.1 uncultured bacterium | reverse complement strand
GTCTAGTAGCTGGTGGTACTGGTCCTATGGATGAGTATCTAGTAGCTGGCCTAGATGAAATCAACCGTGCATATGAGCTATCTCCTAGCTGGTACATTGAAGCTTTGAAATACATCAAAGCTAATAGTGGTTTAAGTGGCCAAGCTGCAACTGAAGCTAACAACTACTTTGACTATGCTATTAACGCTCTTAGCTAGTCAGTAAAAACTAAATCTGCATAACTATGGGACATGGATTCGCTTTTTGCTTAGGCGAATATAGCAGTTCAACTCTCCTAGTTGATTTTGAGCATTGCCCAGAAAGGTTTGCGAATACTGCGTAATAAGCTAGTATTTGTTTGCCTATCTGGGTACTGTTATTTTTAGGGAATAGGCACTAGTAGATAGATTACGGATATACAAATGAACGATCAAAACATTACTAGTTCTGGTGAGGCAGAACAGTTAACAGTAGAAACTGCGATCGCAAATTTACAACAAAAATCAGATTTAGGAGCAAGATATTACGCTGCTTGGTGGCTGGGAAAATTTCGAGTTCAAGAACCCACTGCAATTGATGCGCTGCTAGAGGCTCTAGAAGACGAATCTGATCGTGCTCCTGATGGTGGCTATCCTTTAAGACGTAACTCAGCAAGAGCTTTAGGTAAGTTGGGAGACATTAGAGCAGTTCCTCCATTGATTCGCTGTTTAGAATTTCCTGATTTTTACGTGCGTGAAGCTGCGGCTCAGGCTCTAGAAACACTTGAAGATCCTAGTTGTATTGGTGCACTACTCAAATTGTTGGCAGGCGGTGTAGAAGCAGCAAAATTCGTTCCAGGTAAACCTCACTTAATTCAACCTTATGAAGCAATCATAGAAGCTTTAGGCACTTTAGGCGCAACAGAAGCCATAAATGAGATCACCCCTTTCATAGAACACCCTGTTGATAAAGTTAAGTATGCTGCCGCTAGAGCTATGTACCAGCTAACCAGAGAAGACCGCTATGGCGCGATCTTGATCCAAGCACTATCAGGAGAAGATTTACAGTTGCGTCGTTCTGCGTTAATGGATTTGGCAGCAGTGGGCTATATGCCAGCAGGAGAAGCGATCGCAGAAACCTTGGCAGAAAATAGTATGAAGCTAATAGCACTAAAAGGACTACTAGAAACCAACATGGCATCTGGGTCTGTCTCTTTGGCAAAAGACAATATCAAAATTATGGATTTGATGGACTCTCTACTTTGATTTGAGCATTGAAATTATTGCCACCAAGTTAAAGTTAATAACTTTTTATAAAAAACATTCTTGAGATTTTAGATTTCGTACCATCTTGAGATGTTTATAGTAAAATACACATTGAAAGTAAAAAAACGCGATCCCAAAAAAGACTTAAATAGTGAATCAATACATATAGAGAAGGACTTAAATGCTAGGAACAGTTAGTAGTTCACCCGTTTATGTACCGACTATCAATGATAACTTAAAAGACTTTGATAAACTTTTTCTATTATGGAACCGAATAAGTCAAGTTGAATGTAACGTAGTTTTTAAGTTTAATAAATGTAGGTTTCTACGACAAAATGCAGTAGCTTTCCTTGGTGCCCTATTTCATTTTTTTGACAGTCAGGGGAAGAAAATATCTATTGATACCAATAGTTTTCAGTCAGGCGTCTATCAAAACTTGCAGCAAAATGGTTTCATGTACAGCCTAGGTCATGGTTCGGAACCCTGGGAAGGTAATTCAATCCCTTATCGTAAAGATCAGATAAAAGACTCTAACGCAATAGTGGAATACCTAAATCAGTCGTGGCTAGGAAGAGACTGGATCAATATAGACTCTCATTTACAGCAAAGAATTATTTCTAACACTCTTGAGATATATGAGAATGCTTTTGAGCATGGAGGAGATAACGTATGTGTATTTAGTTGTGGACAGTATTATCCTCAACTAAAACAATTAAAGTTTTCTATAGTCGATCTTGGAGTAGGAATACCTTATAACGTTCGTAATTACTTACAAGAAAATGATTTGTCTGCAAGAGATGCCCTAAGGTGGTCTTTTCAAAGTGGTCACACAACAAAACGCGGTCATTGTCCTAGTGGTGTAGGTTTAGACACCCTTAAACAGTTTGTTCAGATGAACGATGGTAAACTAGAGATCTTTAGCCATGATGGATATGCAATAATAGGGAAGAATAAAGAAAGATATAACAATAGAGAGCTTAAGTTTGACGGAACATTGGTTAATATTACCTTTAGATGTGACGGTTGCTCTAGCTACTCAAGAAACAATTTTAAATCTGGTAAGTCTTATTTCTGAAGAAGGTGATTAGAATGCTATACAAACTAAAATCTCTAGTCGGTCAGAATTGCATAACCCAAGAAGACGGACAACGAGTGTATGAGTTAATTCACTGTGAATTAGTTGCGGGAAATTCTGTGGAGCTGGATTTTGCTGGAGCAGACGTCTTTGCTTCGCCATTTTTTAACGCTGCGATTGGACAACTTCTTAGGGATATTCCTTCTGAAAAGCTTAACAAATCTCTAGAGTTGCTAAATCTGAACCAGATTGGGGATCAATTAGTCCGACGGGTTATAGAGAATTCCAAAATCTACTACTCTCAAGAAAGTGTCCGCAAGGCGATTGATGAGGTTATGACGGAAGAGGCAGAAAAAGTTTAGATTATTTGTTATGACAGTCCAATATAATGTCAAAGCTGATGTACTTGACATAACACAAGATAATCCTCGTAAAGAGGATATTTTTTTTGTAGATACAAATGTCTGGTTTTGGTTCTCATATACCAAAGCAAGTACAGTGAACTCTTCTCGAAGCAGGTATCAAGTTAAAGATTATCCTTCCTACATAAACAAAACTCTCCAAAATAAATCTCAACTTTTTTGTTGTGGTCTATCTCTGATGGAGTTGATTCATAATATTGAAAGAGCAGAAAGGGAAATAGATATTAAGAGAAGACTTATTTCTCCGCAAACTAGACCCAAAGAATATCGCCATAATTACCCAAAACAGAGACAAAATGTTGTGCAAGAAATTCAAACAGCTTGTCAATTGGTCCAAAATGTAGCAAACGAATTAAATTTGGCCATAGAACCACAAACCACTAATAATGCAATTTTAAGAATGTCAACACAACTTCTAGATGGCTATGATCTTTTGTATCTAGAAGCAATGCAAAAAGGTAATATCACAAATATCATTACAGATGATGGTGATTTTGTTACTGTTCCTAATATCAGAGTCTTTACCTCTAATTACAATGTAATTCAAGCAGCAAAGCAACAAAATAAATTAATTCAAAGATAAATAAAAATAGATTGTTAACCCTCGCAAGTTAGCTGAAAATCCAGAGTAGGATGCAAACAGTTTTAACTGTAAGTTTCAGATTGTGCCAAATCCTGCTTTTGATCGCTTTCAACCAATTGCTCTAATCGGGCTCACCAAAGATAGCATTCAACTTTTACAATCTCTCCAGCAAGCTACAGGGGGACAAGTTTATGCCCCAGAAAAAATAATTAACTCAACTAGTGAAAGTACTATTGCCTATGACTGCTCCTTAGCGCAGCAAGTAGAGCAACTCTGGAAGCAATCCTCAGCTCTAGTATTTGGTATGGCAACAGGAATAGTTACGAGGATAATTGCGCCTTTACTTGAAGATAAAGCCTCAGATCCAGCAGTAGTAGTGATTGATGCAACAGGGAAACATGTGATTAGTCTCTGTGGTGGACATCAAGTAGCAGGAGATTTGTTAACCAAACTGATTGCCCAACAGTTATCCGCAACTCCTGTAATTACAGGAAGTTCTAATAGTTTGAGATTGCCTACTATTGATACTTTGGGTCAACCTTTTGGCTGGGTTAAGGGTACAGGGAATTGGACAAAAGTCATGGCTGCGATCGCAAATAATAAATCTGTAGAGATCATGCAGGATGCTGGTAGTAGTTTATGGCTGAGTAGTTTGCCAGCAGAACATAGTTTCAACATTACCAATCTCAAGACAAGAGAAAAACTTACTGGCGATCGCAATCAAACCCCACCAGGAGCAAGAGTTTGGATCAGTTCAGCCCAGAGAAGTTTTGACGATAATCATCCAACTCCAAAAGTGCAGTGGCATCCTAGAGTACTTTGGATCGGGATTGGTTGTGAAAGAAATACGAGTTTTGAAGTGATCGAACAAGCCTTATTAACTACACTCGAACAATCTCATTTAGCGTTTGGGGCAATTGCAGGTATTGCAACTATCGAACTAAAAGCAGACGAACTAGGAATTCTCCAACTATGCCAAAAATATAATTTCCCATTACGGACTTTTTCAGCAGAAGCTCTTCAAGAAATCGCCGTACCCACTCCCTCTGAGATCGTGAAACAGGAAGTAGGAACTTCAAGCGTTGCTGAGGCGGCTGCTATCTTAGGGGCAAAAAAATCTACCAGCCCAGATCACAATCAGGAGTCACAACTATTAGTTGAAAAACAGATCTATAAAGCTCCTAAGCAAGGAGCGGTTACTATTGCGATCGCACAAGCAACTACCGAATATACAGGTAGAGCTGGCAAACTTTATCTAATCGGAACAGGGCCAGGAAACTTAGAACAAATTACCCCTGCTGCCAAAACTGCTGTTACCGAAGCTGATGTAGTGATTGGCTATAGTCTCTATGTAGATTTGATTCGACCATTATTTAGACCCCAACAAATCATTGAAGCTCTGCCTATTACCAAAGAAAAAGAACGAGGCGAAAGGGCAATTAATCTCGCTCAATGGGGCTTAACCGTTGCCGTAATTTCTTCAGGTGACTGTGGAATTTATGGCATGGCAGGATTAGTTCTAGAACAACTCAAAACAATCGGTTGGAATGGTCAGTCCCCTCAGGTCCGAGTTTTTCCAGGAATTTCAGCATTACAAGCAACAGCCTCAAGAGTAGGCGCACCCTTGATGCACGATTTTTGTGCAATTAGTCTTAGTGATTTGCTGACTCCTTGGGAAGTAATACTCAAAAGAATTAGCGCAGCAGCAGCAGCAGACTTTGTCACAGCTTTCTACAATCCAAAATCCCAAAAACGAATCGAGCAAATTACCAAAGCTCAAGCTATTTTTCTCCAGCATCGAGATCCCGATACTCCCGTCGCGATTGTTAAATCTGTTTATCGCGATAACGAGCAAATTAGGCTCACAACTCTAGAAAAAATGCTCGAAGCCCCAATTGATATGCTAACCACGGTGATTATTGGTAATAGTAAAACTATCAATCACCATGACTGGCTAATCACCCCAAGGGGCTATTTAGGATAAGGTTATTAACTCTAAAATTTAACCAACACTTCCTTCCAGCTTGAGGCTAAGTAACTTGTCCGCTTCAGCTGCAAATTCCATTGGCAACTCATTGAGAACGTCCTTACAGAAACCGCTAACTAGCATTGAAACAGCATCTTCCTCTGAGATTCCCCGTTGAGCAAAATAAAATAACTGCTCTTCACCAATTTTGGCGGTAGAAGCTTCGTGCTCTACTTTAGCGGTGTTGTTATCGACTTGAATATAGGGAAAAGTATTAGCTTCTGCATTATCGCCAATAAGCATGGAATCACATTGGGAATAGTTGCGCGCACCATCCGCTTTATTGCCCATTTTGACTAGGCCACGATAGCTACCTTTAGATTCTCCTGCCGAGATCCCTTTGGAAATGATCGTACTGCGAGTATTTTTGCCGATATGGATCATTTTGGTGCCGGTATCAGCTTGTTGCTTGTTGTTGGTTAAAGCAATGGAATAAAATTCGCCCACAGAGTTGTCACCAACTAAAACACAACTAGGATATTTCCAAGTAATTGCAGAACCAGTTTCTACCTGAGTCCAAGAGATTTTGGAGTTTACACCTTTGCACAGACCTCTTTTGGTAACAAAGTTATAAATACCACCCTTGCCATTTTCATCTCCAGCGAACCAGTTTTGCACAGTGGAATACTTGATGTCCGCATTATCTAACACCACTAGCTCTACTACCGCAGCATGAAGCTGATTAGTGTCAAACATAGGGGCAGTACAACCCTCAAGGTAACTTACTGACGCTCCTTCTTCAGCAACAATTAGAGTCCGCTCGAATTGTCCTGTGTCACCATTATTAATACGGAAATAAGTAGACAGTTCCATCGGGCACTTGACACCTTTGGGGATAAATACGAAAGAACCATCACTAAAAACAGCTGAGTTTAGCGCAGTAAAAAAGTTATCCGCAACAGGGACAACGCTACCAAGATATTTTTGAACCAATTCGGGGTGTTCTTGAAGTGCTTCCGAGATCGAACAGAAGATTACTCCGTCTTCAGCTAGTTTTTCTTTAAAGGTTGTTGCAACAGAGACACTGTCAAAAATTGCATCCACTGCTACATTGCTGAGTCTTTTTTGCTCGGAAAGCGGAATCCCCAACTTATCAAAAGTTTCCAGTAAAGTGGGGTCAACATCATCTAGACTGTCGAGTTTCTGCTTTTCTTGCTTCGGTGCAGAATAATAAACAATGTCTTGATAGTCAATTTTGGGATATCCTACATGCGCCCAAGTAGGTTCTGTCATTTTCAACCACTGACGGTAGGCTTTGAGACGGAAATCCAGCATGAATTCTGGTTCGTTTTTCTTGGCAGAAATCAAACGAATTACATCTTCGTTCAAGCCACGGGGAATGGTATCTGCCTCAATGTCCGTGACAAAACCGTACTTGTAGGGTTGATTGACTAAATTTTTGACACTTGTACTCATAGTAGGATAGGTTCTTTGGCTCTCTTAGAAGTGGTGCAGAAATCAGAGCTTGCTAGCAATGACAGATTCGTGATCGCTAGATAGTGCAGTTTTTAATATTGCTTCATTGCACTATGGCTCGATTCAGATGAAAATCAAAAATTAGGGTAAAACAACAAAAATGTTGTTTAAGTATATCCTACCGCGATCTCAGTTCAAACAACAGATTCTTTGAATCTAGTTTGGGCATCTGTTACTAGATGTTCTTCCCTCCTAATTTATAAGGAGCGATCAAACAATCACATCTGAGGGACTCAAGACTTTATTGGAGACAAAGGCTTCAGAACTTTTCTCAAGAAACGACTCTACCCCCTTAAATAACTAAAAGCTACGAGGAAGTAGAGTCTAATCTAATGACCTGTTTAAACTAGTCACTTTATAAGTACTAACTAAATTAGGTATTTGCAGGACGGTCTTTAGTTTTGTCCGGACGATGGAATAAAACCAAAAAGAAAGTCGCGATCGCAGTAAAGAAGCTTACTTTTGGCTTCAAAGTATCGTGAATAGTTTCTGGCTCAGTGATATATTCTACTTTTTTAATAAAACAAGCTAATTTTTGCGCTTCTGGGTAATCTTTTTTTCTAACTTCTGCTGCATATTGAGCTAAAGTGCGATCGCCAATATATTCTAACCATTTTTCAAAATCAGCCCGCAATAAGTATTTCAGGCTTGCTTCGGGAAACTCTCGACATAGTAAAAGTAACTCTTTCCCATCAAATGCAGTGCGACCATTGCCATAAACAAAGGGTTCGTTCATTTGTATCCTTACTCCAAAAATCAAAACAAACACAACAACTTCTTTTATATTGGCAAGGAATAATGAATACGGCTGTTAAGAAAATTGAGGAATGATTGCAGTAGTATCCATTTCAGAAATCACAAATTTGTATAGGATGGTCAAAAACAGTAATTCTCAGATACTGATAAAACAAAAACCTACGATTAAAGTTCCTGAATTTGACTTCTACTGTGCAGCGGCTTGAGAACCCGATCTTAAAAATTTTCCTTAGCCTCAAGACAACTCCTAAAAGGGTTAGCTTCTAGCATAGTGCCCTCTCTGATCCATTATTTTGGTAGCAGCAAGAATAGTGTTGAGCCATCTTCGAGAATTTTTGAAACTTAAAACATATGTAATATAGCGATCATTATTATGTCTATTAGCCATAACTATCAGCCAAATGGCGTAGTAAAATTAAGCGATTTTTCTAGCTACTAAAAATTACTTTTGCTATTTCAATAATTTGTTTTTTGCTTGACTATCATTGCCAAAAGCAAAAACATTTAAATCATCATTGTTCATTAGTTTTGATCTTCTCTTAAGCCAAGAGGATTTCTCTACAGATATTTCTCCATCAAGGTAGAGACACTTAACTACTCAAACCACTAGTTAAGTAGCTCCCATTAAGTACGATATCCATACAAATAAAAACCCATACTAGAGTCAGAAAATGCCGTAAAGGGAATCAGATCAAGCTTTCAATAGTTCTAGTAGTCGTCAATCAGTCAAAAGCACTAAGCCGCTAAAGCACTCTAGAAACGACACTAGAGAACTCGTAGGATTACTGAAAGTCATGCATATATCTTTCATTTACTAAAAGCAATATAGTCATCCTCACTTAACCAAAAATATTCACTAGTAAATATACGTATTAATTTGCTTAATTTATTCTAAAAAAAACCTTATTATCTTTATTTATTGATGATTTATTTTTATTCAATCTTGAATGATTCCATTTATCTAGAATGGTATCGTTAGATACGTAGAAATATATTTGACATCAGTTAATTACTATTTTTTTAAACACATCACTTCCATTTAGGTAACAAGCAGCGATATAAAGGATTCAATTGAAATGAATGGAGAAGTTACAGGGGTAGAATTTAATTTTAGTTTTTCCCCAGGAACAACAGAGGACCAAATTCTGGGTTTTGAACTCGCTGGTGAAATTTGGTCACAGTATCTATCTGATACTTATCAAGACGCAGATCTTAATGAGCACAATCTCGAACTAAATGTCCATATCGAGATGGCTGGTGGTCTTTTACCAGATCAGATAATAGGTGCATCTTTTCCGACGATAGAAAAGACTAGCTATGGCGAAGTTTATGACGCTCTACTAAAAGACGCGACTACTCAAACTGATGAGTTGGCCAAAGACTATCTTTTAGATTATTTAGGTAGTCAGTACACAGTCGATATTTTAGTTGGCGAAGATGTTGCCAGCGACAACTTTGACATGTTGACCACTAGCGCAAACCTCAAAGCATTGGGATTAAAGCCAGGCGATAGCCAAGAATTAGATGGCTACATCGTCATGAATAGCTTTGAAAATAGTGAAGTTTCTTGGGACTACACTTACTTAGATGGCCCCGCAGAAAATGAGTTGAGCTTTTTGAGCACAGCAGTTCATGAACTTGCTCATGCTATGGGCTTTATTAGCGGTCTCGACTATTCAGGAGAAGTAGAAAGCAACTTTGTTAATGATCTAATTAACTACAGCGATACAACATTAGCAATAGCTAACTTTCTTGGGGCAGACGAAAATACGGCTTCTGTAACGGAAACAAGCGTTATGGATTTGTACCGCGTTTCTTTAGCAAGCCAAGAGTTAGGAGTTATTAGTCTCACAGAAGGCGAAGCAGCTAGTTTCTCTCTAGATGGGACATTTTCAGACTTAGAGTTTTCGACTGGACTAGACTTTCAAGCTAGTCACTGGACAGAAGGTGGTCTAGGTGTGATGAATCCCACGTTAGGTCTAGGAGAAGAATGGGAGATTTCTATCAATGATCTTACAGTCCTAGATGTTATTGGTTGGGACGTCGACTATACAGCCGACTTTGAAGTGGCAGACCTATATGACGCTGTCCAATCACAGGTCAATCAAAAACTGGCTGAAGGCGAGTATTTAATTGATGAAAGATTTGCAGATATAGACTCGATTTTATACACAGAAGCCTATAACTGGAGTCGGAGAAGCACTAGTAGTAGTTCATCTAGTGGCGGCTTTTGGTGGAGTACTAGAAGCAGTCGTAGTAGCACATCTAGTGGTGGCTTTTGGCAAGTAGGCTACTTTGCAACTTTGGAGTCGGGAGATGGAGAATCAACCATAGAAGTTGGCAGTTCTGACAACAGTAGTGAACGAAGTGGCTCTTGGAGAGTATTCCAATCTGGTAATCACGACTGGGGTAATTTTTTCCGCTCAGATAGATCAAGAGAAGATGCTTACGAAAGGTCAGATTCTGAGGGAAATAACTTTTGGACAAATCTTTTTTCGATAACTAAAGAGTGGAAAGAAGAAGACTATAGTTCTCAAGATTGGAGAGATGGCAGATCTTGGAAATAAAAATAAACCTAAATCTATGTAATTGAAGTAGTTATAAAGAAACTTGATCTTTCTAAGACTACCTCCACGTGAGTTTAATGAAAACTTATTCATCAAACTCACTTTTTTCTAGCAATAAATCAAATAGAGCTAAATTCTTGCGCTCAAGCCACAAAACTGATGATTTTCACAGCATTAACCAATGATTAATGACTGATACATCTAAGTTTGTGGGAACTATATAAGTAACAGTCTTAACCAACCTTACAAAACAATTTACTGAGGAAAAAATCGTGGCACAGCGAGCATCAAAACCAAAAGATTGTGACAAGTGGTTGTCTTATCTTAGTAAAAGTTGCTCGATTATTGTCTTAACAAGCACCAGTACAATTTTGAGTGGTTTTGGAATAACTGTTTCGGCTCAAATAATCCCTGATAATACGCTACCTAATAATTCCCTGATTTTGCCTAATGGCAATATTAAAGAAATTAATGGCGGTACGACTTCAGGTAACAATCTTTTTCATAGCTTTGAGCAGTTTTCCTTATCTACAGGCGACACTGCTTGGTTTAATAATGCTGTAAATATCGAAAATATTCTCGGAAGAGTTACAGGGAATTCTATTTCCAATATTGACGGATTAATTCGTGCCAATGGAAATGCCAATTTATTTCTGATCAATCCTCAAGGAATTATCTTTGGCGAAAATGCTTCTCTCGATATTGGTGGTTCTTTCTTGGCTAGCACAGCAGATAGTATACAGTTTGCTGATGGTAGTGAATTTAGTGCGATCGCTTCTCAGGAATCGCCTTTACTAACTGTAAGCATCCCCATAGGATTGCAGTACGGTGGGAACCAGGGAGACATCGTAGTCGAAGGTATTGGCAACCAATTAAGATTTAATCCAGATTTCACGGTAAATCGACACTCTAGGCCTGATGGGCTGAAAGTCAATTCTGGTGAAACTCTCGCTTTGCTAGGAGGTAATATCTGGCTTGATGGCGGGAATTTAACTGCACAAGAAGGCAAAATCGCGTTAGGTAGCGTTGCTGGTGGTGGATTTGTCAGGCTAGATGGGGTGAATTCTGATTGGAGTTTTGACTACTCAGAAATTAGTGGTTTTCAGGATATCAACCTCCTTAACGCTTCATCCTTAGAAGTTAGCGGTAGTGGCGGTGGTGATGTCCACTTGCAGGGTAGAGAAGTAATCATTGTCGATGGTTCGGCAATTTTAGCCGACAATTTTGGTGCTCATGATGGAGGTATTTTACAGATTAATGCCTCAGAAACTCTGGTAGTTGCAGGAACTACTGCTGATCGAGAATCATTTATCAGCCGTTTATCCACAGATGTTGCTCCTGGCGTTACAGGTAATGGAGGAGACATCGAACTAAGTAGTGGTTTATTAGTTGTTGCTGATGGAGCGCAGGTAATTAGCAGCACCTACGGTAGCGGAGATACAGGAAATATAAGAGTGACAGCTAGCGATATAGAACTGATTAGTGGCTCGCCAATTGCTTTTGCTAGTGGTCTTTTTACCTTGGTTTGGGATTCTGGAAATGGCGGAGATGTCGAAATTGCAGCAAATAATGTTTTTGTCTTAGACGGAGCAGAGGCAGCAGCTCTGACTTTTTGGGATGGTGCTGGAGGCAATCTCAATGTACAAGCAAATGTTGTTGAAGTAGCAGGTACTTCTCCTAATGGCTCTTCGAGCCGTTTATCAACCAATACAGAAGGCTCAGGGGCTGGAGGAAATTTAAGCATCAATAGCAGATACTTCAGAGTCGCTGATGGAGGAGCAGTACAATCATCAGTCTTTGGTTCAGGAAATGGTGGGAATATAACCGTTCGAGCAACGGAGGTTGAACTATTAAGAGGTGCCCAAGGAGCAGGCCCTAGTGGCTTATTTGCCAATGTTGAATTCGATGCCATTGGAAATGGAGGAAGCATATCAATCGAAACCAATTCTTTATTAGTAGCAGATGGCGCACAGCTAGCTGTTTCCACTTTCGGGATTGGCGATGCAGGTAGCATTAGTGTCCAAGCTACTGATGTAGAGTTGATCGGCACTTCTCCAAATGGCTTCTCAGGTGGCTTATTTTCTAATGTTGAGCCAGAAGCAGTAGGAAATGGGGGAAACTTATCAATCAATGCCGAATCGTTATCAATTTCGAATAGTGCAGAAATTGCAGTCACTACTTTCGGTGAGGGGAGTGGAGGACAAATTGCGCTAAACACTAATAGCCTAAATCTAACCAGTGGAGGACAAATCCTAGCTCTAACTCAAAATTTGGGTCAAGGAGGAGATATTCAAATCAAAGCTGGAGAGATCGAATTAACTGGAACTTCTGATATTGCCCCTAGTGGTTTTCAATCTACGGTTGCTCCAGGTGCTCAAGGCAATGGTGGTAGCTTAAGTATTGAAACTGGTCGCTTACAAATCAAAGATGGTGCCCAGATTGCAGTTAGCACTGCTGGATTTGGCAACGGTGGCGAACTGGGGATTTTGGCCAATGAGATTGAAGTAATTGGTGGTTCGGAGTTTGGAGCCAGCGGTATTTTTGCTAATGCCATTCTCAGCACAGGAAACGGTGGCAATCTCAATATCAGTTCTGATCGCTTAGCTATTCTTGATGGAGCAACCATCAGTGCCAGTAACTTTTCTAGTCGCGGGGCTGTCGAGCCAGGCTCAGGCACCGCAGGTAATATCAACATCGCAGTCAAATCACTCAATTTAGACAGCCCTAATTCTCAGTTCCCTAGCACGATCACAGCTTCAACAAATAACAGTGGTGGAGGAGAAATTGTTCTCAACGTCAGCGAAAATACTACTTTAGATAATGGCAGTCAAATTACTTCAGAAACCAGAGGTGATGGTAATGGCGGTAACATTTTCCTCACGACTCAAAATCTAAAGCTCACTAATCAAGCCAAGATATCTGTAGACAGCACAGGACTAGGACAAGCAGGGAATATCGAGTTAATTGCCAGCGAAAAGATTAGTAGCGATCGCAGTAGTATCACCGCAACATCCTCAGCTAGCGGTGGCGGAAATATAGATCTCACAACAGATTTCCTATCCCTAGAAAATAATAGTCTCATCAGTACTAGTGTCACTGATAGTACGGGAGGCGGAGGCAATCTCACCATTAACAGTCAGTACATCATCGCCCAAGATGACAGTGATTTGAGAGCCAACGCAGTTTTCGGACCGGGGGGCAATATTGACATTAATACTGAAGTAATTTTGCTTTCTCTCGATAGTGATGTTGATGCTAGCTCTGAGTTTGGTCTTGATGGCGTAGTAGAAATTCAGAGTCCCACAACCAACAAACGAATTGGTGTAGTTCGTTTTTCAGAAGAAGTTACAGACCCTACTGCTTTGATTTCTGCTATTTGTCCTATCGAAGTGGATAACGCAATGGTAACCACTGGTAAAGGAGGATTAGCCGAGAATCCTAGCCAAGCTCTCCGCAGCCAATCATTTTGGGAAGATTTGCGCGATTTCTCTCGTAATAGTAGCAACATCGCCAATCACAACACCCAAATTGTCGAAGCAGAAAATTTACAGATCGATCATCAAGGGAATCTTGCATTAGTTTCCCAAGCTGCCTTTAACCAATGCCGAAAATAAATCAAAGTACTGAGAGAATACTAATGCGCAAGAACAGAAAACCCAAGGTATACAACTGGCGAAACATATACAGCTATCTAGCGATCGCTTTTATGAGCTGTTTGCTTACAGTCGCAGCTCCCTCTGTAGCCCAAGACAACTTTGTGGCTCCTCAAACCCAAGAGCAAATTGCGCAAAATGATCTACTGACTCAAGGAAGAATTGCCTATCAAATGGGCAGATATGCAGAAGCCACCCAAACTTGGCAGCAAGCAGAGCGCATTCAAACTCATGATAGCGATCGCGCCTTGGTTTTCAACTATCTAGCTCTTAGTAGCCAAAAACAAGGTAACTGGCAGCAGGCAAAACAATATATCGATCAAAGTATCACACTCCTCACAGAAACAAGTGATTCTCAGGATCAAGCGCAAAATATCTACGCCCAAGCACTCAATACTCGTGGCAGATTAGAGTTAGCAATGGGGCAACCAGAAATAGCTTTGGCCACCTGGGAACAAGCCGAAACATTTTATCAGCAGGTGCAAGACGAATTGGGCACTATTGGGTCGAGAGTTAATCAAGCTCAAGCCTTACAAACTATGGGTCTATATAGAAGATCCCAAAAGCTACTACAACAAATCAATAAACAACTAAATCAACAGTCCGATCCCTCGCTCAAAATAGCTGGCTTACGTTCTCTGGGAAATGCACTGCAAGTTACAGGGGATCTTGACCTAGCTCAAAAGGTTCTGCAACAAAGTCTAGTGATTTCTCAGCAACTCAACTTGCCAGAAGAAAATAGTGCCACCCTGTTTGGCTTGGCAAATACGGCCAGAGTTTTGCAACATACTGATGAAGCAATCTCCTTATACCAACAAGCTGCCGAGAATACGACTCAACTACTAAATAGAACCGAAATCCAACTCAATCAGCTCAATCTCTTAGTTGAGACTAACCAATGGCAATTAGCAAATGATTCAATCATAGAGATTCAGCAGAACATCAAGCAGATTTCTCAACAACCAAGCAGACGTTCTTTGTATGCTGAAGTAAATTTTGCTCGCAGTTTATTAAGCTTTCCTCAAGCCAAGGTAACCGATAAATCTCAGGCAATAGAGCCAGAAGCCCTATTACTCAATACAATCACGCAAGCCCAAAAATTAGCTGATACTAAAGCTGAATCCTATGCAAGAGGAATCTTGGGCAAACTATACGCCAGACAAAATCAAAACTCTAAAGCCCTTGCACTCACCAAACAAGCTTTACTCCTAGCTCAGAATAGTGACGATAATCGTCTCAAATATCAATGGCAATGGCAGTTAGGTCGCCTGCTCACTAGTCAAGGAAACCGCCAAGATGCGATCTCATCTTATCTAGAAGCAGTCAACAGCTTAGAATCTCTCCGTAGCGATCTAGTTTTAACGAACATCGACTATCAGTTTTCCTTTCGCAGTAGTATCGAACCCGTGTATCGAGAGCTGGTAAGTTTGTTGTTACAATCCCCCTCAAACAAAGAGGTTAGCCAAAAGGATCTCCTTCAAGCCCGTCAGACAATTGAAGCTTTGCAGCTAGCAGAGCTAAACGATTACTTTCGCGAAGCTTGCTTAGACGCTCAACCTACCGAAATCGATGAAGTTGATGATCGAGCAGCAGTAATTTATCCAATTATTTTGGAAGATCGCTTAGAAGTTGTGGTCGCTTTCCCAGGAAAATCCCTGCGTCATTACACAACTAAGATTCCCGCAGCACAGGTCACAGAAGCTACGGAAAAGCTCCGCCAAACTGTCGCTATTAGAAGCCGTCGTCAATTTTATGAGCCAGCACAAGAAATTTATCAGTGGCTCATTAGTCCTGCTTTAGCAGATCTCCAACAAAACAGTGTTCAAACCTTAGTTTTTGTTCCTGATGGAGTTCTCCGCAATATTCCTATGGGAGTTCTTTATGATGGAGAACATTATTTAGTAGAACAGTACAATATTGCCCTAACTCCAGGGCTAGAGCTATTGGCACCCCGTCCTCTGGAGCAAGTAAATCTAAAAACTCTAGCGGTAGGACTAACTGAAGCACGAGAAGGTTTTGCGCCTCTAGACTATGTACAAGTGGAAATCGAAGATATTCAAGACCAACTTGATAGTACAGTTTTGATTGACGGAGAGTTTACGCAACAAGCCTTCACTACTAAAATCGAATCTGCCGAATACCCAGTAGTTCATATTGCCACTCATGGTCAATTTAGCTCAGTTTTAGAAGAGACTTTTCTTCTAGCTTGGGATGGTCGTATTGCGATCAATCAACTAGATCGCATTTTCCAAAAACAATATCTCCAACAACAAGAAGCGATCGAACTTTTAGTTTTAAGTGCTTGCGAGACAGCAGTAGGAGATGATCGAGCTGCCTTAGGTTTAGCAGGGATGGCCATTAAAGCAGGAGCCAAAAGTACAGTTGCCACTTTATGGTCAGTAAACGATCAGGCAACAGCCGAAGCAGTCACCAATTTTTATCAAAAGCTAACCAAGTCAAATCAGCCGATGAGTAAAGCTGAAGCATTAAGACAAACCCAATTAGATTTGATCAATTCCCAGCAGTTTAATCATCCCTACTATTGGGCACCATTTATTTTGGTAGGTAACTGGTTATAGTTCTCAAGCTATCTTCCTAGCGATCGCTAAAATAATCTCTGGTTCCTTTAGCATCCATTGCCACACCAAGTCTATTTAAACCTTGAACGTAGGCGGCAGTTCGCAAATCAATCGCTAGTTTTTGAGCAGTCTCCCAAACAGCTTCGGTTTCAGTTTCCATGCGGACTTTCAGTTTTTGATTGACTTCTTCAAGCGGCCAATACCAACCACTGAGGTTCTGCACCCATTCAAAGTAACTAACTGTTACCCCACCAGCATTGACCAAAATATCTGGGACTACTACTGTTCCTTGCTGATGCAAGATCTCATCTGCGGCGGAAGCGATCGGGCCATTGGCCACTTCAAAGATATATTTTGCTTTTATTTGGCTCGCGTTATCGGTGGTGATTTGGTTTTCTAAAGCAGCAGGAACCAAAACATCCACGTCTAAAGTTAACAGCTCTTGGTTGCTAATAGTTTGATGCTCTACCAAATTGCAGACTGTATCACGACAGTAAACTGCTTTCATCTCCCGACTTTTTTGTTTGTGTTGATGAACACTAGGAATATCTAATCCTGTTGGAGCGTAAATCCCCCCTTGAGAATCACTAACGGCAACTACTTTATAACCAGCATCAAACAATAATTGCGCTAAAATCGCTCCTGCATTACCAAAACCTTGAATCGCGACTGTGGTTTGGGAAGGAGTGCGATCGTGTTTACCTAAAATAGCTTGAACTACCCAAAATGCACCTGTAGCCGTTGCCGTATCTCTACCTTGGCTACCACCCAAAGCTAGAGGCTTGCCCGTAACCACTCCACGAATAATCTGGCGTTTGATAGTACTATAGCGATCCATCATCCACCCCATAATCGTTGCGTTGGTATAGACATCAGGAGCCAAGATATCTACATTTTCTCCAATAAAATCGGCTATTTCATTAATGTAGCCACGACTCAACCTCTCTAATTCTGCTTTCGAGAGCTGCTTCGGATTTACAATAATGCCACCTTTAGCCCCACCAAAAGGTAAATCCAACAAAGCACATTTAAAAGTCATCCAGAAGGCTAGAGACTGCACCTCATCTAGAGAAACATTGGGGTGATAACGAACTCCTCCTTTACCAGGGCCTCTGGTATCGTCATAGCGGACTCGATAGCCCGTAAAAACCTGAAGTGAACCATCATCCATCCTCACAGGAACCGATACTGTCAAGCTGGCTTTGGGGTGGCGTAGCCTTTCCACAGCATCTTCAGAGATCTTGACATGTTGAAGAGCTTTTTCTAGTCTCTGGCTCGCATCAGCAAATAAGGAAGAAGAATCGCTCACGGTATTAGTCTCCATTACAGATGAGTGTTTTTTCTGAGCTAATTATTCTCGAATGCAAGTCACTAACATCAATTTAGATCTGTTTTTTTAAGATCAGTTGATATCCTGAACATCTCCTCATTTTTATCTCCGCGCTCCTTTCTCATTTCTCCCTGGTTAATTGTGTATACTGGATAGCCGAACAACACCGTAGGCACAAAAGCGATGGCAGTTATTGATTCCAAAGGCAGACTATTCGGTAAAGTAAGCATCCTCGATCTGGGGGCAGCAGGTGCTATTGCAGTAGCAGTTGCTGGGATCTTTTTCTTGCCTGGTACCTCCGTCGTTCCAGGGGTGGCACAGGGAAAATTGCAACCAGTAGAAATCGATATTTTGGTGCGAGGTTTGAGCGTCGGTGATTTTGATAGTTTGCTAGCAGAGTTTGAATCTGACAAAAAAGCTAATATCGTCATCCGCAATCAACCAGCTGGTGCAGTAGAAGTCATCGAAGTTGACCCTTTACCCAGAACTACGCCAGTTCCCCAGCCAGATGGCACAGTCAAAGCTCTCCCAGATCCTCGGCCAGAGGTAGCTATTATCAAGGACTTTATTCTCACTTTCAAAGGAGATGCTGAAGTAACTGACGCGGGAGTAATTCTTGACAAAACCAAAAAGATCAAAATTGGTACTTCGATTCGTTTAGAAGGAAGAAGTTACGACTTTAACGGAACTGCGATCGCAGTAAAAACAGACAGTTAATGCCCTAGCTTTGCAACTAAAGGTAGTTTAGGATCGAAGGGAACGTTACATAACTTAAATAATCAATGATTCTCCGTATCTTAAAGCGATCGCAATTATTCCTTTCAACAGTTTTTTGTCTTGCCATAACTACTTTTAGCTTTGTTAGTCCAGCTGAAGCAGCATTGCCTATCGTGCAAGATATCTTCCGTGGTGATGTTCCTGGAAATATTGGTGTCAGTCAAGGAGAACTAACTCCCTGCCCCGAAAGTCCCAACTGTGTTGTTAGCCAAAACGGAGACACAGAACATCAAATCGAGCCTATTACTTATAGTGGCGATCGAGATAATGCCAAGGACACCATGCTAAAAGTGTTGTCTATTGTGCCCAGAACAGAAGTCATCAAACAAACAGAAAATTACATATATGCCCAATCCACTAGCCGATTAATGGGTTTTGTTGACGATCTAGAATTCTATTTTCCTGAAGACCAAAAAACAATTGAAATTCGCTCTGCTTCTCGTATGGGAGAGTCTGATATTGGTGTCAATCGTCGACGTTTGGAACAGATTCGTTTTGCGATCGCTGATCTTAAAATTTGATCTAGGTAGAATTTCAATTCTCGTTTTTCTAACTGCTCTTGTTCAATTATCAGTAACAAGAGCTTTTTTATACCAATCCAGTATTAAAACCTTCCTACGAGTCAAGTAGAAACGAAAGGAAGTTGTAATTTGTAATGAAAACTTATATATTAATCATTAAATAAAGCGGTATTAGAAACTATAAGCATACTTACTCTAGTGGGAAGTTCCTTGTTTTTTCCAGACCATAGAAGTGAACAGAACAAACAAAAAACTTTATTAACCTTTTCAAGCTTTTCTGTTACTTCTTGTGGCTCAGTGTAATCATTACAACCAGTAGTTCCCCCTTTTTATCTACAATGAGTACAAGCAGCTAGCTTATCTGTTGCTAGCAATTCAAAAAATTTATAAACCAGTTTTAATTGTTCTTTTCCTTAAAGTAGTTGTCCCGAGTTAGTCCAAACCGTTATGTTACAAGACAGTAAATCAATTCGTTATTATCAGAAGCTTACCGATTCGATGGTAGATCTGCACCGTAGAGGCTACCGTTTCGAAGAAATCAGAATGTATATGGATGGCTTCCTCTCTTGCTTGCGCCAGACCAATATCATTGAGGCGTATCACGTTCACCGATTAGAGGAAGAAGCCTTTCGCTTTTTACGTGATCCCTCTAACTTCGAGATGCCTTTACCCCAGATTGAAACTGATTACTACTAAGACTAGGTTCTAGTGGAACTACCCCACAGACTAAGCAATCTTGATAGCTAGGCTGAGGGGTATTTTTGGTATTAAAATGGTAAAGATGGCACAATGCGTGTTGTTAACCGAATTCGCTAATCTTCGGAGTGAGGGATAAAAATTGTTTGTTCTCAACGGATACGAGTATTTTTTGGGCTTTCTGTTAATTTGTAGTGCAGTACCTGTTTTAGCTCTAACTGCATCCAAGATTTTGCGACCTCGTACTGGCGGTCCAGAACGTCTGACTACTTATGAGTCTGGGATGGAACCAGTTGGAGGAGCTTGGATCCAGTTCAACATCCGCTACTACATGTTTGCTTTGGTATTTGTCGTTTTTGATGTAGAAACAGTTTTTCTCTATCCTTGGGCAGTAGCTTTCAACCGCCTGGGACTATTAGCATTTGTCGAAGCGCTGATCTTTATCGCTATTTTAGTAATAGCCTTGGTCTATGCTTGGCGTAAAGGTGCTTTGGAATGGAGCTAACCTGAGGGAATTCAGGGAGAATTAAGCAACGAAGATAAATTTTAATACCTATGACTTCTAATATTTTTGAACAAGAACAAAAAGCCAAAATCTTGAATCCTACTAGCCCGACTAGAGTTACTCAGGATCTATCGGAAAATGTTATTTTAACCACAGTAGATGACCTTTACAATTGGGCAAAGCTATCTAGTTTATGGCCAATGCTTTATGGGACTGCTTGCTGTTTTATCGAGTTTGCGGCTTTGATTGGTTCTCGTTTTGACTTTGATCGCTATGGTCTAGTACCTCGCTCTAGTCCTCGTCAAGCAGACTTAATTATCACCGCAGGGACTATCACAATGAAAATGGCTCCTGCTTTAGTTCGTTTGTATGAAGAGATGCCCGACCCCAAGTATGTCATCGCAATGGGAGCATGTACGATCACTGGTGGAATGTTTAGTGTTGACTCCCCTTCTACAGTACGTGGTGTCGATAAACTAATCCCTGTAGATGTTTACATCCCTGGTTGCCCTCCTAGACCAGAAGCGATTTTTGACGCCATCATTAAGCTACGCAAAAAGATTGCTAACGAAACTCTCCAAGAAAGAGCATCTTTGGTAGAACAAACTCATCGCTACTACAGCACCACCCACAGCATGAAAGCTGTGTCACCAATTTTGGATGGGAAGTATCTCCAATCAGCAGCTCGTCAAGCTCCCCCGAAAGAGCTGGGTGCAGCTATGGGAATGCCTGTAACAGAAGCGATCGCAGAGGCAGAAAAAGAGGAGGCGTAAATGAGCGAAGAAACAAATAAAGAACTGGAAACCACTGCAGAAAGTACCGAAATTGTCGCAGCAGGAGAAGTATCAAGTTGGCTTAGTGCCAATGGTTTTGATAATCAAGCTCTTGAAGCAGACACTAGTGGTGTCGAACTTATTAAAGTAGAAGCAGACTTTCTGTTACCCATTGCAACGGCTCTCCGTGGTTACGGCTTTAACTATCTCCAGTGCCAAGGAGCGTATGATGAAGGTGCTGGCAAAGAACTCGTAAGCTTTTATCATCTAGTCAAACTAGAAGATGATGTTGACACTCCTGCCGAAGTTCGGATTAAAGTTTATCTCCCTAGAGAAAATCCCGTAGTCCCATCTGTTTATTGGATTTGGAAAAGTGCTGACTGGCAAGAGCGCGAGTGCTATGACATGTTTGGCATTATCTATGAAGGGCATCCTAACCTCAAGCGGATTCTGATGCCAGAAGATTGGGTAGGCTGGCCTCTACGCAAAGATTATATCTCCCCCGACTTCTATGAGTTACAAGACGCTTATTAAACTAAACTTGTTCAAACTTATTTAGTAATTTAGGTTGGGATTTTTGTTGATTGACCTAGTTCATCTAATTCACTCAACAGACCCATAGAAAAAAACAATAGCGATCACTTTCCTAAGCGAGAGTGGTCGTCTTTTTTAATTTGCTTTACTGATGCCTAGATTTTTTATAAACGAATATCCGCGAAAATCCAGAAAAGGGAAGGAGATTCCTTCTTTTCATTTTCAAGTAAATTCGTCTTCTCAATAGTTTCAAATACCAGTTATTTGAAGAATATTGTTTGACAATAGCTCTATCCTACTCTCTACTTTCTATTTCTTCTTTGATTAAGTAACCGCAACGATGTTCGCCTTCGTTAATCCAATGAGTACGCTCTACAGTACAGTCAGGTAAGATTGCCGAGAACATTTCTAGCTCGTGTCCACACACACTTGGATAAGACTCTGCTACCTCTGAAATAGCACAATTGTACTCAGCAAAAATAAATTCTAGCTTGTTATTTTCTGCTGTCGTTTGGTGTAGCTCCGCCATATAACCTTCTTCTTGGCGTAATTTAACTAGCTTGGCCACTCTTTCGTTAATTGTTCCACCACCAATGCGATCACGATACGCTTGGGCTTTCTTCTGCCATTGCTTTTCCAAAACGTTGGTGATTTTTTCTTTGCCAACAGTTTCTGCCAAGGTATCAAGAAAGTCTACTGCAAATTCACCATAACGATGAGGAAATAAAGATCTTCCCTGCTGACTCAACTCATAATAATGCTGGGGTCTACCCATACCTTTCTGGATCGCCGCATGAATAATTAGGCCTTCTGTCTCCAGCTCTCCTAAATGACGGCGTATCGCTTGAGAACTAATCGCTAAAGACTTTGCTAACTCAGACGCACTAGCTTGCCCTAGTTTGAGTAGCTCCTGCAAAATATTCTGTTTTGTAGACGGGAAACCAGTGGGCATCATCGTCCTAATATAAGGGTTACTTTATATACGCTACGAGTTTAACAGCAACTAAAATGACTTAAACAACAAAATTGTTGTTTTACATCTTAACAAGAGAAAACCATAACTTCAAGAACTGCGATCGCAAAAAAGCAAAATTTCGCGCTCAGTCAAACCCCTTACTCAAAAACCGGATCCTCTACTACAGATGAAATATATTCATCTTTTCTTGTAAGGATTACTTGGATAGTATAGCGCTACGGATATACGTTAGGACATTCTTTGAAGGCAGCATCAACACAT
>CAZSEZ010000037.1:0-22863 GCA_964606015.1 uncultured bacterium | reverse complement strand
AAGCCAGCTAAAGACGAGCCGTCGTTTACTTCGGTAAAGGCAAATCCTTTGAGTTCTCGCTTGGTGCGTACCCAGCCTTTGATGGTTACTGATTCTTCTGGTTGTCCGTTTTTGAGGATATCGGCAACTCGTCTAAATTCCATATATCTTAAGGGTTCTGTTCTCTGGTCTGATTTATTCTATCAAGGTTTTCTCAGTCGGGTTGGTTTCAATTTTGGTTGTGTTTGATCATCTTGAGATGGGGGATTCCTGCTTCGTCAAAAGGTTCTCCTACTATCTGAAAACCCAGATTTAGATAGAGTTGCTTGATGTAGGCTTGAGCGTGAACAATAATTATGCGATCGCCTCGATTTTCACAGAGTTGCACCGCATATTCCATTAGCTTGGTAGCAATCCCGTTGCCTCTGGCTGAAGCTAATACGGCCAGTCTTTCAATTTTTAATTTGTCTTGGTCGATAGTTCTAATTCTTGCTGTCCCTACGGCTTCTTGATTCCAACATGCAAGTAACTGAATAGCATCTGAATCCAAACCATCAAATTCGAGTTCGGCAGAGATTTGTTGTTCGATTTGAAATACTTGGGTACGAATAAAGTCTATTTGAGACTGTGCTTGTTGATAGGTTACTTGTTCGATCTCGATCTGATTCATCTTCTAACCACACACTGCACTGACTAAGGTAGCAACTGCAATGGGAGCAGTGACGGCACGTAAGATTGATTTACCTAAAGATACGGGTTGAAATCCTTGTTGAGTGGCACTTTTTATTTCTCCCTCTGTCCAACCACCTTCTGACCCTGTAGCAACTATGATTTCTGGTTTGTGGGTTTGCTTTAAACAATTCCACAGGGAAGGGCGATCGCCTCTAGCCACACAAATATAACAGTCACTTAGATCGGGATTTAGTTCAGAGATGGCTTGTTTAAAAGTTGCGGGTTCAAGTACCTGAGGAACTATTGCTCGTTCAGCTTGTTCGGCAGCTTCAGTGACAATTTTGCGCCAACGGTTTACTTTATTACTGCTGGGTTTAAGCAAAGAGCGATCGCTAAATACAGGCACAAACTGACTTACCCCCAGTTCTGTCCCACAACGCAAGATTTGTTCGTAGCCATTACCTTTGGGCATTGCGGTGATTAGAGTGAGATTGACCTTGAGTTCGGTTGTTAGCTCAATAGTTTCGAGTAAATTTGCTTGATCTGCTGCTAGTTCTGCTAGCCAAGATTGACCTTGTCCATTCATTGCCACAAAGCGATCGCCATTACTAAATCTGAGGACTCTTTTGAGATAGTGTTGTTGTTCTTTGGTTAAGTTAACTATTTCAGCTGTTTTTTGTTGGGGATCAAAGACTAGGCGATAAAGGTTGGACATCGCAATTCTGCTAGGTAGTTATGGTTTGGGATTGAGCCAGGACACCAAGGGAACACCGCAAAGGCAGAAATTATGGCCTCCGGTAGCTCAAAGTCAATACTTGAAATTAATGCCTTGGGAACCCAAGGGTTTTGCTATTTTACTAATTGACCCCAATAATTGACTTGACTAGCTGATGGAAATAGCTGGCAAATTTTTGGGCAAGCGATTAGATCGAGATAGCTATTGTCGCGTTCGTTCTCAGTTTGAATAATAATTTTTAGAAGATGACTCAAAACTCAAAAAATCCCCGTCAAAGAGAACATCAAGCAAATGAACGGACTTTTTTGGCCTGGATGCGGACTTCAATCTCTTTGATTGGTTTTGGTTTAGCGATCGCGAGATTTGGTCTATTTCTTCAGCAGTCTCAGGCTCAAGTCCAGCTTGCAGAGCTTGGGCCTAATTCTCATACTCTGGGTGTTAGTTTGATTGTGGTGGGGATTGCGATCGTGGCTCTAGCAGCTTTTCGTTATAACCAGGTTTATTGGCAAATTGAACGAGTCAATTACCGTCCCAACCGCTTATTGATTTGGCTTGTAGCAGGGTTAATCGCTTTTTTGGGAGTTTTAAGTTTACCGATAGTTTGGGGAGGTAAGCAGCAACCTGAGTTTACCAAACCTGCAATTTCGTCTCCAGTACAACCTAAATAAATCTCCATTGACAACCAACCAGCAACTCGGAACAATAATTAACTGTTGCCAAATTTTCACCAATTTTCTCCTGAACTTACTATGAACCAACAGCGCAAACTTCTATTTATGTCTACTCCTGTTGGTGTTTTGGGGACAGGACAAGGTGGTGGTGTCGAGCTAACGGTACAAAATTTAGCTCAAGAGTTGCAAAAGCGTGGGCATCAGCTAGAAGTCGTTGCTCCTCAGGGATCTATATTAAAAGGTATTCCAGTAAAGGAAATAGCTGGTAACTTGCAAACTGCGGTACAAACCCAGGGTCGGGATGTCGCTATTTGGCTGCCAGGGGATTCGGCCCTAGCTAATATGTGGGAATACGCGCGCCAGGTGCAAGCTAATTATGATTTGATTGTCAACTTTGCTTTTGACTGGTTGCCTTTTTACCTGGCACCTTTTTTTCAAACTAAAATCGCTCAGTTTATTTCGATGGGTTCGATGAGTGAAGCTTTGGATCAAATAATGGGCCAAGTTGCTGTGCAATATCCTGAATGTATTGGCATGTATACTCAGGCTCAGGCTGATACTTTTCCCTTTGCAGATAAGTGCCAGCTACTCAGTAGTGCAGTTGACCTATCTCTATACAATTATGTGGCTAATCCTCAACCAGGAATGGCTTGGCTAGGGCGGATTGCTCCTGAAAAGGCTCTCGAAGATGCTGTGGCGGCAGCTAGGATCACAGGGATTCCTCTCAAAATCTATGGCAAGATCCAAGACGAAGTTTATTGGCAACAGATCCAGCAGGATTTTCCTGATGCCCCCATTGAGTACAAAGGTTTTCTCTCAACTAGTGAACTTCAACGAGAATTAGGGCAAGCTCAGGCCTTGATTATGACACCAAGGTGGATCGAAGCTTTTGGTAATGTCGCGATCGAAGCTTTAGCTTGTGGTGTACCTGTGATTTCCTATCGTCGGGGAGGCCCTGCGGAAATAGTAAGAGATGGTAAAACAGGGTTTTTGGTAGAGCCAGATAGTATTGATGGGTTAGTTGTAGCAATGCAAAATATCAGTCAAATAGACCGCCACGCTTGTCGTCAACAAGCAGAAATTGAGTATTCTTTGGAAGTTTTGGGCAATAATTTTGAAGCTTGGTTTGAGCTGATTCTAGCCAAGTAACTAACAATGGTTGAGTGATGGCTTATATTGCTCTATATAACGAGCCTTGGTTGCTGCCACAGAGGCCTCATCAGTAACTTCCAGGATTTCAAACTCAAAAGAGAGATCGCCATGTGCTTGCCAGAGATCTCTGATGCGACGAGAAATTCTTTTGTTGTAGGAACTGCGCATTTGTTTGCGAAATTCTTTCCAACTAAGACGAAAAGAGCGATTAGTCCCACCGATGTAAGTATCTCCTGTTGTCCGACAACGTACTAGAAAAACTCCTTTCTGCTTTAGTTCTGGGCATTCTTGGATGGTTTGTAAGTCAGCAATCGTGTATTTAACTGTCATATATATCATCAACCTATTTGGGTAGCTAAGTTTCACTCATTAGACCTTGCGCTAATTCCAGCATCTCATCACCGATCTCTGCTAAATCAGGATTATTGTTGATGTAGGCTTCCAAAGCTGCGATTGGGTCGATAGTTGTGCCTACACCTAGTTCGGGTAGTCTAGGACGCGCTAGCTGGCTCACTAGTTCAGGACGGATTGTATAGCTATGTGCTTTTTTGAGAGCTTTCTCTAAAGCCAAATTACTAATGGATTCTAGTTGCTGCGATCGCAGCTTATAGATTAATCTCACTACTGCATCAGTAATCTGACTCTTTTTAATTTTTTCTAGGATTACTTTTTGGGGGTCTTCCTTAGTGGAGAGGTCTAATTTAATAGTAGTGAAGTCTCTTACTGGCAGAGGACAAAATTCCCAATCAGCTTTCCCCTTTTCTAGTTGAATCAACACATAGCCTTTGGCCTCTTTTTCTTCAGAAAAATCCACACGATCAATGCTTCCTGGATAAACTACAGGCGGATTATTATTTGGGTTGAGGTTTTGGTGTCTGTGAACGTGCCCTAGTGCCACATAGTCTAGTTCGGGACGAACCAAAAAAGATACAGGAATCGTAAAACCCTTGCCCACGGCCAAGAATCTTTCTGCACCTAAGCTGGCACGGTCTGCCATCAGATGGCCCAACAAAACTGTGGGTAGTTCTGGATCTAAACGACGAACTTCACTTTCGATAATAGGCTGTAGTTTTTCTAATAATAAATTGTCTACTTCTGCAACTGATAAACCTTCAGTTTCGGGACGAGTCAACAAGACTGAGTTATTAAGCCAAGGTAGGGTAATCACCTGGACAATCCCATTACTGGTTGTAATCTTATGAGTTGTGATCGAGTCTCCAACAATAAATCCAGGCACTACCAAAGTTCGATAAATGCAAAGACTTGCGCCACCATTACCTTGAGAGTGCTGGTCATGATTGCCCACCAGCAAAATTGTGGGAATCTTGGCATCTGCTAGTCTCCGGAATTGATTAGCAAATGCCTCATGAATGTACGGGGCAGGCGTAGCATCAGGAAAGGCATCTCCCCCAAATAAAACCAAATCTACTGGCTCTGCGAGCGCACGATCTATACACAGACTCAAAGAATGTACAAAATCTTCTAACCGACTGTTGATTCCTGTTTCAGGGTTGATTTTTCCATGGGAAAAACCGCTTCCCAAATGAATATCTGAAAGATGCAAGATCTTGATCATGGGTTAGTAGCGAGTTCTCAAGGGAACTGCTTCGTGTGTATTACTTACGGATCGATAATGGGATGGGAGCTAGGGGCCAGAAAAAACTGCTGCCTCAATATCTTGACGACTCAAGGAGTACTTGTAAGCACGATTCAAGCTATCACTGCTGCCAGAGTTCTGATAGCTAACGTTTAATTCTTCTACTTCTAGACAGATTTCGGCTTGCCAGTCTGGTTTGATAATCGACCAACAATGCAAATCTTCACTGTTTTGTTCGCAGCCCAAACCCTTGAGCCACTGCTCGATTTTTGGTAAGGGATGACTGTACAGAGGGGTATCGGGACTTGGTAATTCCATATGATTGCGACCAAAGAGTTAGCTCAACTTTATTATTTTAGAAAAAAAACTCAAATCTTTAGCAACTAACAAGAATTAAAACGCGTCTATCTAGAAGTAGCTATATTTTGTACTAGGACAACTTACTTTCAGGTTTATATGTTGAGACGATTTTTTTTAGCTAGTTTATTTAGCCATCGCCGTCGTTGGTTATGTGGATTATTTTCTGCTGTATTTACTCTGACGGTTGCTCTTGGTAGTATTCAACCAGCAAAAGCTATCTCTTGGATCGAACTTTTACTTCGAGGGGCCCAAGTGATCCAGCTTTCTAGCATTTCCGAGCGACAGGAGATCCAAATCGGTTCTGAGATTAACCAACAGTTGATCGATTCTGGCCAAGCCAAGATTTATCGTGGCGCAGCAATCAATAACTATGTCAATCGCATCGGTCAGGAAATGGCCAAGAAAAGCGATCGCCCAAGCCTCCCCTATACTTTTCAGGTAGTAGATGATGATGGAATCAATGCTTTTGCTACTATGGGTGGCTATGTTTATATCAATACTGGCCTGATGGAGAGAGCTGAAAACGAAGCTGAATTGGCTAGTGTGATTGGTCATGAAATCGGTCATATTGTGGGTCGTCACTCAATTAAACAACTGCGCCAAAGAGCGATCGCCCAAGGGGTACTTTCTGCTGCTGGCCTAGAGCGTTCTCAAGCTGTCCAAATTGGAGTAGAGCTAGCTGTTAACCGTCAAAATAGCCGTAGTGATGAACTCGAAGCAGACCGTTTTGGTTTAGATAATCTTCGAGATTCTGGTTATGCTCCTGAGGGGATGGTAAGTTTTATGAAAAAACTTCTCGAAAATAGTAGTTCTGTTCCTACGTTTATCAGCACTCACCCAGCAACTTCTGAAAGGATTAGACTACTACAATCTCGTATCCCTGAAGGTTCTGCCAATCAAGGTAAAGGCTTGGATCAAAGAGCTTATCGGAACCAGATTCGATCTTTGTAAGGTGTCTAGTTGATGGGAGATCAAGCTAGCTTATTGTTAGTTTTCCGTTCATTTCTTTTCTTGTAGATGATGTATCGAACTATTCTTGCTGAATGTGTTGCTGCTCAGTGGAGAGCTCTAATTGAACAAGAAAAGGCGATCGCAGTAATTCGCTCGTCTGATTTTGCTGTGGGTTTAGCCTGTGCTGAAGCAGTAGCCAAAGTTGGTATGAGGCTGATTGAAGTTACTTGGAATAGCCATCGACCAGAGGAGCTAGTCGCAGAATTAAGGATTCGTTTTCCTCACTGTGTAATCGGTGCAGGAACAATTTTGACTTTAGATGATTTGGAAAATGCGATCTCCGCAGGGGCACAATTTGTTTTTTCTCCTCATTTCAATTCTCATTTAGTTGAGCGTTGTCTCCAGCAGCAGATTCCCTATATTCCCGGGGCACTCTCCCCCACTGAAGTTGTAACGGCATATCAAGCAGGAGCTAGTGCGGTAAAAGTTTTTCCTGTTAGTGCCCTAGGTGGTGCTAGCTACATCAAAAGCCTTAAATCTCCTCTGAGTGATATTCCTTTGATTCCTACAGGAGGAGTAAACCTGAAAAATGCCCAAGAGATGATTGATGCAGGGGCGATCGCTGTTGCTATTGCAGGAGACTTATTTCCTTCTGCCTCAGTTGAAATGGAAGATTGGGAGCACATTAGCGATCGGGCATCCTATTTAGTAGAAAAGCTGAGAGATGGTAAACCTGGGTCAACCAGAAACATCAGAAATATCAAGGCTAGGTAAATAGTGGTGATTGGCTAACAAGTCTCGGCAGTGAAGGCTTATGATCTGAGATATTCCTCGCAATTTACCGCAAACGAAACTTTATGCCGTTTTTTACTAGGCTTTTAGCTGATTTTTTCTCAAAAGAAGCACTTACTAGATTTATAAAATTTTATTGGGTTGTTCTTAGTTTGATTGTCATCAATTTGATTAACTTTCAACCTGCTTTGGCTCAAGATGTAGAGCCCGGTTATTATCGCACCAAGGCAATTCATAACCCTGATGGGATCGGTAAATACTATCTAGATCGTGAGATCGCTGGGGTTATGGGTCATCAAGCCATGATGTGGCTAGAGCGAGATGGTCGAGAAGACGAGGAACAACCCTCTGCTGTTATCGAGCACTTGCCACTAAAACCTACAGATAAAGTTGCTGATCTGGGGACCGGCACTGGTTATTTTGCTTTTCGGATGGCGGATTTAGTTCCCCAAGGAAAAGTGTATGCAGTAGATGTCCAGCCTGAAATGCTGGATGTTGTCGAGTTTCTTAAAGAAGATGGCCAAGTGTCTAATGTTGAGCCGGTTCTTGGCACTGAAGATAATCCCAATCTGCCTCAAGAAAGTATTGATCTTGCTTTGATGGTGGATGCCTATCATGAGTTTGCCTATCCCAGGGAGATGATGTCCAATCTTTACGATGCCCTTAAGCCTGGAGGTAGAGTTGTTCTGGTGGAATATCGTCAAGAGAATCCCATGATTATGATCAAACCTCTACATAAAATGAGTCAAAAACAGGTTAAGAAAGAAATGCAGGCGGTTAATCTCAAATGGTTGAAAACTCAGCAGTTTTTACCTCAGCAACATTTCATGGTTTTTGAAAAACCAGAATAAACTTGGGATAGAAGTCAGCTCATGATGATCATTTGGCGCTTGTGATTTGCCTGGGTAGTCTTTAAGTTAAATCTTAGTTATCTGGAAAATTTTTGTATAAAGTTTGTTTGCTTAACTTGAAGATTTTTATCTAAAATCTACTTTGCTTTACGATATCTAGCGGATTGTAGAATTGTAGTAGAGAAAAATTAAATAATGATTTTGTGTTTCAGCTATAATTCTAATATATTACTGAGAATATTTTAATTATTTTATAGCTGTGTATCAATCTCAAAGCAAAAAACTGATTGGTAAAGTTTTGCTGGAAGCTCATTTAGTATCTCCAGCTCAAATTGAGATTGCTTTGGAAGATAAACGCAGACAGAGTAAACTACAAATTCCCAGTAGTAGACTGGGTGAGATTCTGGCTTGTCATGGCTGGATCAAACAACAAACTGTTGACTTTTTTGTCGAGCAGTGGCCCAAAATTTTGCAAAAGCCAAGAAAAGAGAAGATCGGCTACTATCTGCAAGAAGCTGCACTACTAAGTCCGTTACAGATTAACTGGATTTTGCAGTATCAAGCATCTCAAAAATTCAAATCCCGATTTGGAGAAATTGCCTCACAGCAAGGATGGGTTAAACCGGAAACGCTTTGTTTCTTCCTGCAAAAATTGTTGTCAGAAAATCACTTCAAAGTTGCTTCTCGGGAAGGAAATTTATCTGAAGTAAAAGCTTCTAACTGTGCATTGGGAGCCAAGGAGGTACTTCACAAATAAATGATGGGGAGTATTCGCTTGCAAAGATCCTTCTTAGATGAAGTAGACTTTAATAGCATTATTTTGGAATACGCTAACTTAACTGGCTCGTTGATGAGAAAAGCTGATTTGGCAGAAAGCATTTTAGATCATGCCAAATTAACTAAAGCCAACCTCTGGCAGGCAAATTTATCCCAGGCATCTCTAAGGAGAACTAATCTAAGCCAGGCAACCTTGCATCAAAGTAATCTTGCAGGAGCATTTTTGCATCAGGCTAATTTTGAAGGTGCCGATCTTCGTAATGCTAATCTGCGACAAGCTGATCTCGAAAATGCTCGATTAGACTTTGCCCGACTTGAGGGGGCTGATCTAAGAGGAGCTAATTTGGTTGGGGCATCCTTGATAAACGCATCATATGATCTAACAACTCGTTTTGACGCTACTTTTAATCCTTTATTGTCAGGGATGATTTTGGTAGAAAGTAGCATTGATATGATGTCAGCGTTGACTCCTTAAAATTGGAAGTAGGCAGCCAGCTTCTAGCCACCGAACCAGAATTTTGCGTAGCTAGAGTTGCTTTAGTGTCAATTTTACTAAGCATCGCTCAGAAGCGATCGCGCTGTATAATTAGATTCTCAGTATCTTAACTTTTGACTTTATGTCCGTAGTCTTGCCGTCTTGGATTGTTATTGACCCGCTACTTATTAACTGGCTTCAAGAAGATCTTGGTAGAGGAGATCGCACTACAGATGGTATTTTTCAGAATCAGTCAGTAACAGCCAGTGGATATTGGGTGGCTAAACAAGCTGGCACAATTGCTGGTTTGACCTTAGCTAGAAGAGTATTTCATTTACTTGATAAATCGGTGGTGTTTACTCCCTTGGTTACTGAGGGGACAGTGGTTGGAGCAGGAACTAAGATTGCTGAGTTTTCAGGTGCAGTGCAAGCTTTACTAACTGGGGAAAGGGTCGCCTTAAATCTCTCAATGCGTTTGAGTGGGATTGCAACTGCCACAAGTCGATATATAGAACAACTTCAAGATTTATCGACAAAGTTGCTTGATACGAGAAAAACTACTCCAGGCCTCAGAATTTTAGAAAAGTACGCAGTAGCTATTAGTGGTGGCGTAAATCATCGGCTTGGTCTAGATGATGCGGTGATGATCAAAGATAATCACATTCAAGCTGCTGGTGGGATCGAGGCGGCAGTAGCAATGGTGCGTCAACACATTCCTTACACTACTACCGTAGAAGTCGAGACTACTAACTTGATTGAAGTTAAAGAAGCGATCTCAGCTAATGCCAATATCATTATGTTGGATAACATGAGCTTGGCAAATATGGAAGAAGCGGTAGCTCTTATTAGAAGTCAAGCTAGTCAAATTAAAATAGAGGCTTCTGGCAACATTACCCTGGAAACCATTCGCCAAGTAGCCTTAACCGGAGTTGATTATATTTCTACTTCTGCTACTATTACGCGATCGCCCTGGCTCGATCTGAGCATGCGCTTTACTAGCTGAAGAAAAGGTAATTTCCCCAAAATTCTCGTCTTAAGTCTCAACACACTTTACGATAACTAGTTGAATCAGAAGCCTTGCTTATGATTACTTTGACTATTTTTTCTATAAGACAACTTGAAAACCAATAACCAAAATTGCAGCCCAAGACACTAAATAAACTGGTGTCCGTAAATAAGGTACTCCCAAGATGTAGACACTGGCATGAAAAACTCGTGCCCAGAAAAAGATAGCTGCCCAAGTCGCGATAGTTGGGTTGCTGTCATCTGCTAAATAAGCTGCTAAAACCACAGTAGCAAATGCAGGTAAAGTCTCCACCATATTGAGGTGAGCACGTTGTGCGCGTTGTGCCCAAACCGGAACACTAGGTGCTTCGGCAGGGAACTTTTTATTGGGGTAGTTATTGATAAAAGCGGGCAATCCCCAAACAAAGACACGATTGAGGATGTAGGGAGTCCACAATAGAACGCAGAGGACTCCACTCAAGGCTAGATAATACAGAACAGAATTCATAATTTTGTTATTTGTCGTCGACTATTTGATTTGAGGTATGTTGCGAACAGTTACAAGCAGAGTCTTGAGATTTGGGACTTTGCTTGAGTAAATTTTTAAATTGGTGCACGCATTCATTGCATACGTATACGCCACGTCCCTTAATGAGGTGTTGAACCTGACTTTCTGCGCGTCGGCAAAAAGAGCAGTAGATTTCTTTTTGATTCGAGGAATACACAACAAGCTCCTACGTAACGTTGAATCTCTCTAGCAAATGGAACTTGGGGACACAAAATCTTGATCCTTTTTATTCGAGGTAGACTCGAGTGTCCCCAAATAATTAAGCGACATTACCGCGAATAGGATAGTTATTTTGGAGAATATAATCCAAGCCACTAAGTAAATCGTCTAGATGAGGGCGGACAAAAGGAGTATTCCCAATAATTGAAAAGGCGATTGTGCCACAGGGTTTAATTAGAAAAGTGGCAGGTTCGCTGAAGAGTTTTGGTTCATTTGCAAATGCTCCATGAGACAAATAAAGACCCCAACGACGCATTGCTGCTTCTGGTAAGTCGTAGCCGACTAGAAGATTTTTTAGCCCCCAGTCACTTTGAGACTGGCGAGCTCGTTCAAAACTATCGCCACTAATAGCAATTACTTCGATTCCCAAATCGGCAAATTTTTCTAACTTTTGATCGAGTTCGACTAATTGTGCTTGACAAAATGGACAATGTAAACCTCGATAAAACACCAGCATTGTGTAGTTCTGTGGTTTTTGCTCGCTAAGTCACCATACTTGTCCTGTAAGGGTTGCTACTTCCAATTCAGGTGCTGCTACTCCTGTCAAAAGTTTGGTTGAAGTGATTTCTTGTGTCTTATTCATGATGTTTCGGAAAGTAACTTTACTAGTTAAAAATATCTACATTGCTAATTTTGCGGGAGAAGTTATTATAGGGCAAGACTATTTTTTATATATAAACCATAGTTTTTGTCTATAGAAATGGATTTATATCAAATTCGCTACTTCTTAGCGATCGCTGAGACTAGAAGTTTTACTAAAGCAGCAGAAAGATTATTTATTTCGCAGCCTTCCCTATCCGCAGGAATCAAGAAGCTAGAACGCGAACTTGGAGTAGTGTTATTTGAGCGTGGCAGGCGAAAAATTTTGCTCACACCCTCAGGCGATTTCTTTTTAGAAAAGGCACAAAATATTCTCAAAGAATATCAGTCTACTCTTGATGCATTTCAAGACTTTAAGAAACGACCGATTTTGAGATTAGGAACCTTACATACAATTCGTGGTTCTACTTTAGCTAGATTGATTGGAGCATATCGGCAAAAACATCCTAATGTGATTATCGAACTCCACACCAGTCATTTAGAAGAATTAGAAACGTGGCTGGAGGAAGGAAAAATTGATCTAGCAATTACCTCTTTGGAAAAAAATGAAGCTTCAAAAACTTGCCAGAAACTATTTGAACAAAAACTATCACTGGCTGTATCTGTAGAACATCCTTTTGCACGTCGTAATGGAGTAAATTTTAGCGATTTGGAAGGAGAACCTTTGATCGAACGTATTCATTGCGAACTATGGCGAGCCAATCCTCGGATGTATAAAGATGCTGGCATAAAGGCCCAGGTAGTTTATTGGGCAGACAATGAAGAGTGGGTTATTTCCCTAATTCAAGTGGGATTAGGAATGAGTATCATGCCAGTATGGCAAGATTTAGCCAATATCGTTTATGTCCCAATTGTCGACACTGATCTAAATCGGACAATTGGACTTAAATGGCGCTCTCAGCAAGATTCTGATGTAGTGGATTGGTTTCGTGTTTTTGCAACCAGTCATGATTGGCAGGTGTAAGGTCTTGTTGGAGCCCAATCAAGGTTACCACTGAGTCGAAGCAGCAATCAGTTTTTCTGCTTCTTCTTTATTTAGAGGTTTGGCAAAATAAAAACCTTGTCCATGTTCGCATCGGAGCATTTTTAGTTGATCTAATTGAGAAGTAGTTTCAATCCCCTCAGCGATTACATCCATGTTGAGCATGTGAGCTAATGTCACGATGGTTTTAACAATTGCTGAATTTTCTTGTCCTGATTTAATCTCGTTGATAAAAGAACGATCTATTTTTAAAGTATCTACAGGGAAGCGATGCAAATAAGATAGTGAAGAATAACCAGTTCCAAAATCATCAATACTAAGCTGGATTTTGCGATCTCGAAGAGCTAAAAGAGTTTGCGTAATTACTTCGATGTTTTCCATGAGGATACTTTCGGTAATTTCTAGCTTGAGACTAGTTGCTGCCAATGCTGTCTTAGTCAAAATGCGGTCAATCTGTTCAATCAGAGTAGGTTCTCGGAGTTGCTTACCTGAGAGATTGACACTGATCTTCATCGGCGGATGCTCGGGATACTTAAGTTGCCAAGTTCGTAGTTGGCGACAGGCTTCTTCGAGGAGCCAATTACCTAAGGGGACAATCAAACCTGTTTCTTCTGCTACTGGGATGAAATCTCCAGGTGAAATAATGCCTTTACTTGGATGATGCCAACGAGCTAAAGCTTCAAAACCAGAAATTTTACCGCTAGAAAGTGAGGTGATCGGCTGATAGTAAACTGCAAATTCTTCTCTTTCTACTCCACGACGCAGATCATTTTCTAAGTGCAAGCGTTCAATGGCTTTGGTGTGCATGGAGCGATCAAATACTTCATAACGCGCCTTACCACGTTCTTTTGCACTGTACATTGTGAGATCAGCATCTCTCAGGATATCCTCTGGTTTTTCGTATCCCTGAGTAGAAAGAGCAATGCCAATACTTGCTGAGGTGAATAGTTCATATCCTTCCAACGCAAAAGGTGCCGCTAAAGCATTATAGATAGTTTCCGCTACCTTAGTTGCTACTTCAATATTGGTCATGTTCTCTAGGAGAATCGTAAATTCATCACCTCCCAAACGAGCCACTGTGTCCGTAGCGCAGACGCAATCTTCTAAGCGACGAGCAATTTCAATGAGAAGTTTATCCCCCACTAAGTGGCCCATACTATCGTTGACTACTTTGAAGCGATCTAGATCTAAAAATAAAACTCCAAAGATATAGTCTTTCTGGGTTTGAGTCCTTTTTAATTCTTGTTCGAGTCGATCCATAAACAGAGCACGGTTAGGCAAACCTGTCAGAGAATCATGAAGAGCATCATGGAGTAATTGTTGCTCCATTTTCTTGCGTTCAGTGATATCAACGATCTGATTGTTGAAGTGAAGCGGTTTTCCTCTGGCATCTCTTACCATTACCACTTTTAGTATGGCATCTACAGGACGACCGTGTTTGCCCACATAGCGTTGTTCGACTTGAAAGTCTGATTCTTCACCTTGAGCTAGTTTTTGCTGAAGACTAAGATGCAAATCTATATCTTCTGGCTGGGAAATATCTGCAAAGCTCAATCTGAGAAGTTCTGTCGCACTATAGTCGAGAGCTTCGCATAAGGATTGATTAACTCGTTTGAATTTACCATCCAGAGAGGTGATTGCCATACCGATCGGGGCGCTTTCAAAGGTCAGACGAAACTGCTCTTCGCTTTTTCGCATCGCTTCTTCTGCTAGTTTTCTCTGGGTGATATCTTCGGCGATTCCTACAAAGCGATCGAATTTTCCGTGATCGCCCCTGACAGGAAATGCCCTAACTGAAACCCAACGGATTGTGCCATCAGGGCGAATAATACGATAGTCTTCTTTAAATTCGTCTCCAGTCCGAAACTGTGTCTCTAGAGTAGCTAGAGCTTTGCCCGAATCTTCAGGATGAATTGCCATTAGCCAAGAAACAGGGTCGGCATAAAGGCTTTCACAACTTCTGCCCCAGACTTCTTCATATGCAGGGCTAATGTAAAGTATCTCGTCGGTTTCTGCTGACATCATAAAGAAGACTTCGCGAACATTTTCCGCAATTTGACGAAATCTTTCTTCTCTTTCTCTGACTTCTTTGAGCTGTTGCTTGAGCTGATGATTCTCTGCCAAAAGTGTTGCTAGCTCTGCGTGAGAAACCTGGTGGGTCATGCGAAAAACTTATCTCGATCGCTACTATTACAAACATATAGTTCCCAAACTAGGCTATCTATTTGACATGATTGCTAAATTATTACGGCAAGACTTCAATTAGAGGATAACTAAACCAAGAAAGAAGAGCGCCTAACCCTTTATTCTTGGTTTGTATTTCTCCTAAAGCTACACCTATAAGCTCAATAAAAAAATTAACAGCTACCTAAATTGAGACAAAGAAGCATTCTGATAATAATGTCCTAAGATTTGGTTGTACTGCACACCCTGTTTGGCTAGATGATAGGCTCCCCACTGACTTAGTCCTAGCCCATGCCCAAAACCACGACCCTGGACCTCAATGCCATTATTTTGGGTGTTGATGCGAAAAAGAGTACTGCGAAGAGCAAGTTGTTTGCGAATTTTCTTGCCACTGATTTCAGTACTTCCGCGATCGCCAACGATTTTCATCGTAACAATTCTGCCTCTTGGAGTCAGTCTCTGGGGAACCAGTGCTTTGATGTTGCCAATACCAATTCCCAATAAGTTACTGAACTCGCTGAAGCTAAAATTCTTGCGCCACTCAAAAACAGGAGACTCATGATCGTAGTCGACGACTCCTCTGAGATAAGGTAGTGGGTTGACCCAAATATCTTCAACGTTTTCGGTATGCCCCCCAGAAGAGGAATGAAAAGCAGCAAGGATAACGTTATTGTTGTAGGTCATGATTTGACCAGCTGTGCTATTTACTGCTTGGTGCGTTGTTGTATACTCCGTATCCAATCCCTTGTACACTTGGGTTCCTACTGTTGTATCGACATCGTACAGGCTGCTATTGGAGCTTTTTCGTTTATAAAGAGCGTAAGAACGAGCTGCTACCGCTTGAGCTTTGAGTGCCTCAATTGGCCAAGTAGATACAGCTTCAGCACCAACAACACTATAGAGATACTGCTCAAGATCGACTTTATTGATTGCAGTTATGCTGTTGCCTCGCAGAATTAAGTGAGTTTTTCCTCGGTACCAGCGATCGCCAATCCAAACATAACCATCACCTTGAGGCTCAACAATAATTTCTCGGCCCTTGAGACGGTCCAAGGTTATTTCGTTTCCCTGAGACTGAGCAGACAGGGCAGCCATGGGGTTGATTTCTCCAAGTTTACGCCCAGCATTATCTTTGACAATTGCAGCCGTAGAGCTACCTACCTTGACGCGATCCACATTTTTTTTGATTGCAACTCTTAGCTCAATGGCCTGAGCAGGCAAGATTAGTGCTAACCAGACAAAAAAAGAAAAAAGCCAAGTATAACTTTTATTTTTAGCCAAAAAGCTTCCTGAAGCTTCGATAATATTTAATTTGTGTCTTAAATTCATGGTTATTCGACAAACGGTAAAAAAATAATCTCAAAACTAGTTTGGATGATGGGCAAAGTGGATTAATGCGTCCTCTAGTTATAAAGCTCTGATACTAGACCTCTACTTGACCTAAGTTAATAATACTTAGCTAAAAAGTCCACTATCTTAGTTTTTCGTAGCACTAATGGCTTCGTCAACTTTTCTTCTTACAATGTTATTCACAAGCGATTTTTACTTACACGATTCACACACTACTCATACTGTATGAAGGTAAAATCAACACTTAGTTCCAGAACCAGCGGTATTCTGCTACATCCGACTTCTCTTCCCGGTTCCTTTGGTATTGGGAGCATGGGTAAATCTGCTTACAATTTCATTGATTTTTTGGCTGATGCTGGGCAAAAGATTTGGCAGATTTTGCCTCTGGGTCCAACAGGCTATGGCAATTCGCCTTATCTTTGTTATTCTGCCTTGGCAGGCAATCCCCTTTTGATTGATCTAGTTTTTCTGCAAGAAGCTGATTTATTGACCTCAGAAGACCTAAATCAGCTTCCGGACTATCCTCTTGACCGAGTTGATTATGATTTGGTGATCGCGACGAAGTTGCCCTTACTTCGTAAAGCCGCAGCACAATTTCAGGCTAAAGGCGTAAAATCTAGTCTTAAAGAATTTAGTACCTTTTGTGAGCGCCAAAGTTTTTGGCTAGATGACTATGCTTTATTTATGGCAATCAAAGAAGCCAATGATGGTAGAAGTTGGTATCAGTGGGATAAAGATTTAGCCTCTCGCAAACTAAAGGCCATATCAGAAGCTAAAGTTCAATTCCAGGACAACATTTTCTTCCATAAGTTTGTTCAATACCAGTTTTATCTTCAGTGGCAGCAACTCAAGCAGTATGCCAATGAAAAAGGTATTGCTATCTTTGGCGATATTCCTATTTATGTTGCCCATGATAGTGCGGATGTTTGGGCCCACCCTGAAATTTTTTGTTTGGATGCCAAAACAGGGGCAGCAGCACTCATGGCTGGAGTGCCACCAGATTACTTTAGCGCTACAGGGCAGCTATGGGGCAATCCTGTGTATGACTGGGAAGCATTAACTAAAACTGATTTTCAATGGTGGATAGATCGTGTCCGCACAACTCTCGAACATGTAGATATTGTTCGAATCGATCACTTTCGGGGTTTTGAGGCTTTTTGGGCAGTTCCTCAAGGTGAAACTACTGCGATGAAAGGAACCTGGCAAAAGGCACCTGGAGCAGAATTTTTTACATTGCTTCAGAAAACGTTGGGTGACTTGCCCATAGTTGCCGAAGATTTGGGCGTGATTACTCCTGAAGTTGAAGCCCTTAGAGATAAATTTCAGTTTCCTGGGATGAAAATTCTGCATTTTGCTTTTGATAGTGATCGCGATAACGCTTTTTTACCTTTCAATTTTGCCAATCAGAATTGTATTGTCTATACCGGTACTCATGACAATGACACTACTGTTGGTTGGTTTGCTGCTCGCGATCAAGATGCTCAAGCCAGAGTCATCGACTACCTGGGCTGTCTCTGTCAAGATGGAATTCATTGGGCTCTAATTCGCCTAGCTTTGAGGTCAGTGGCAAAAACTGCTATTTTTCCTTTTCAAGATATTCTGGGTTTAGGAACTGATACTAAAATGAACACTCCTTCTACTATTAAAGGAAACTGGGAATGGCGTTGTCGTGAGGAAGCTTTCAACAGTGAATTGAGTGGTCGATTAAAGTACTTAACCTATCTTTATGGAAGAATGCAGCATACAGAAGCTTGTGATTAAGATCTAACTGTTGCTCAATTGTGATTTCCATTTTTCCGATTTCTTAGCCAGACAATTAAGGTCAGCTTTTATTGCTAGGAAATCTTTAAAAATAAAGTAGTATTTGACAACACAAACTACTCTATCTTTGTGTTTTACCATCAGTCAGACTACAATAATATTGTTTTTCAAAATCCGTTAGTCTAGCATATTTGTTCAGGAGTTTACTGATCAAAAAGGCTTACTTGAACCAACATCACACACACTCTAAGCAGCTTCTTTGAGGGAGTATCCCCAAGTAGCAGATCAAGACCAGTTTTTAGCTCAATGGAACTTATTTGATTAATCTTCTGGCGAGCTTTTCATTGATTCTTTTCACTTCTCCGACTTCTACTATGGTTGCCGAACACAAGCCGAACAAATTCCATCTCCAGGTGGATACTAAGCTAGGATCTCTAGATTCCGTTCTTTCCTGGTTTGAAGATTCAATTAGTCCTTTTTTGTCAAAGAAAATAGGTTGGCAATGTGAAGTTGCCCTGGCTGAGGCTTTCACTAATGCTGTACGTCATGCTCACTACAATTTACCTTCCTCAACTCCTATCGATCTCGAAGTTGAACTGTTCAGTAATTTTCTAGAAATGAGGGTTTGGGACTTTGGTAAGTCTTTTGATCTCAAAGCACATTTAACTGAAGGCGAAAGCAACATTAGCTCACTAGAAAAGGAAGGGGGTAGAGGTCTACAATTCATCAAAAGGTTAACTGATGAGTTGCAGTATCTCTCCCTCTCGGAATCAGATGCACGTAACTGTCTGGTAATTCGCAAAAAGTATTCTAGTGTTGCTAGCTAAGGCTGAGTTTATTTCCTCAATTTTTTGAAATAGAGTTTCTAAATCTCTCCATAGGCTCTCTCGATAAGTCTTGTACCCAAAGTTTGAGTACCTGTGTGCTCATAGTAGTTGGTTGTCATGTCAATAAAGGCAGCAACGTAGTCTAGCTTGCTGTCAGAGAATTCAAGGAAGCCTTGGAGTTGATTAAAGACTTTACCTTGAGTTAGATTTTTTTCTGCAACGAAATTAGTCATCCAGTCTCGGACTGAGTCAAAGCTTTGACCAACAAAATCTAGCTGCCCACGCGAGTTCTTTCCGGGAATCAATTTTTTCACTCCCTTGAATGTTTGATTGGATTCCAGCTCTTTGGGACTCATATTTCCTAGAGTAGATTGGGCCTTTTGGATAAAATCTGGGCCAAGAGGAATCAGGCCATCTACACACACTAGTGCGGCCATGCGCATTAAAGACTCCCCGCCATAATCACCTAAGGCAGCAACGAAGTCACCAATACTGTCTCCTGGAATGCCATTAATTTGGCAGAAAGCAACTAGTTCTACTACTAGTTTGATACAGAGATCGATAGATTGCGCTTTATCTGGGTTGGGTGTAACTCTGCTAATCAAGCCACCTACTAGAGGAATTTTATCTCCTACCTTATTGGCTAAAGCTGCTGTCCCCAAGGCATTATCTGCACTATCTACAGTGTGATACAACCAAAGAGCATTCTGGTATCCTTGGGATTTGTCATTGAACAGCCAAACAGCACGATCGCCTATTTGCTGAATTATTTCTTGATCATTTTCTCCAGTAGTGTGGCGAATCAGGTTTTCGAAACCAACAATATTGTGCCATTGACCAGGAACTACCGAGTCCAGAGACTTGAGCATCATGGTCGTCAAATTTTTTTCTGGGAGCTTATCAATTAGCTCAAAAATTGGTTTACTCATAAACGTAAGCTTTATTTTTTATAATCGTTTGCGTGGAATGGGAATTTTGCGAATAAATTTTGGCTACTTATTTGTCAGGTTAGTTGAGTAACTAAAATTCATCAGTTCAAACGAGCCAAACCTTTGAGGTCAAATTTGCTCAGCCAATCTTTGCGATCGCTTTCTGTAAATGATTCATTACGAGAAGAAATCTTGATTTGATAGCGCTCTCCCACTAACAAGGCCGTACTTTTACTTCCTTGATTAACTGCCGGATAGCCGTTGATGCTTTCGCGACTATTCTGAAACTTATTTCTAGCCGTTGGATTGTTGAGGGTATCGGAAATCGCCATAACTGCTAGCTCTTGACCATCTCTTTTGAGCTTTGCTTCAGCAAATCCTTTCTTCTCTTGGGTGTATACCCGCTTGTAGCCATTCTGCTCTCCAGGAAAATAACGGTTGAAGCTACCCCCAGACTGGGCCTCTTTGACTACTGCGCCAGCATTTTTTGCTTGGCTAGCTTGTTGTGCTGTATCGAAACGGGAAGGTGCTTGCTGGGTACAAGAAGTTGTTAAAAGTAAAACTCCTATAAGAAAAACACCTAGTTTTTGCACGATTTTTAGCATAATTGTTAGGGATTTCTGACGACGATTACTGTAGTTATCTAATCGGTAATTTCCCTGTAAATATGTCATTTGTTATAAATTTTTAAACTATTAGCTCATAATTTTTGTAGTTGCTTACATTACTTAACTCTTTATGGATTTATCAAAAGACCCTTGGCGTCAGAAAGTAATTCTTTGGTTGAAGGAAAATGTCTCCGAGCATCGTTTGCAGCATATTCTAGGGGTAGAAGCAGTTTGTATCGAACTAGCGCAGCTTCATAAGTTGCCGATAAATAAAGCCGCTAAAGCAGGCTTATTACATGATTTGGCAAAGTTTTTTCCAGGAAAAAAACTATTAAAAATAGCTAGCAAGCACCAGCTAGAGCCTGATAAGATTTGTCTAAATTATCCTCACTTACTTCATGCAGATATCAGTGCAATTTTGGCGCGAGAAAAATTTGGAATTAAAGATAAAAAGATTCTCCGAGCAATTGCCAATCATACTCTTGGTCAGCCAGACATGGATTTACTTAGTTGTCTTGTTTTCGTCGCAGATGCCATTGAGCCTAGCCGGGGAGACTCAGAAGATTTAAGCAAAATTAGAATAGTTTCTCGAAAAAATTTGTATCAGGCTGTCTGGAAAGCCAGTGACTATGGCTTGGGCTATCTCATTCGCGAACGTAAAGTGATTCATCCTCGCACCGTTCTTACTCGTAACTGGGCGTTAAGGAAAGCTAAGCAACAAATTTAACCCTCTTTCGGCCAATTTTGATTAGAATAATATATGTAGTTAGGCTAACAAAATTTATTCGTAACCCCTACGTAGTCACAAGTAATCGCAAGTTGTAAGCAAGATTGGAATTCTGAATGAGCAATTCACCCAAACATGAATCGAATATTATGGTTCTCGATAGTGAGTCAAGTACAAGCAATAGTTTGAAAGATATTTCCAGTGAGTTTTTGGCCAAGAAAGTAGCTGAAGCAGCTGATGATAAGAAAGCAGCAGATATAGTTCTTCTCAAAGTATCTGGAATTTCTTATTTGGCAGATTATTTCGTTTTGGCTACGGGTTTTTCTTCAACTCAGGTGAAGGCAATTTGTGATTCTGTAGAGGAGTCCTTAGAGACCAAGTATGATCGAATCCCTTTGCGAGTCCAAGGGAAAACTGATGGACGTTGGATTGTCATTGATTATGGTGAAGTTATCGTCCACATCTTCATGGAAGAAGAAAGAGAATACTACAATCTCGAGGCATTCTGGGGACACGCGGAACGAATCGAATACGACCCCGCATCTTAAAACTGAATCAAAATTAGTTTAGTCATGAGCAAATCGGCAACTCAATTCTGTCCTGTTCCTCAGGAGCAGCAACCGAGCTATGAATATCGAGAACTCCAGGAATCATGGTTTTATAGTTGGGCGGCTTTGGAAACAAGGCATTATGCCAGAAAGTTACTCTGGGTTGGCTTTGCTGCATCAATGATTGCAGCCCCAATTGCTGCTGTGAGTTTTTTACCCACAGAGTATCCTGTGAAGTTTGCTATAGCGAGTATAGACGGCATTATTTTTCTAACCGTTTTGGTGTTATCTCAGCTTTATGTGGGTTGGTCGCACATCAAAGAACGTCTTTACCAAGCGAAGATCTCCTATGAAGAATCTGGTTGGTACGATGGTCAAGTTTGGCTCAAGCCAGATTCGATGCTGACTCGCGATCGCTTGATAGTTAGTTACGAAATTCAGCCGGTTATAGATCGTTTACAAAGAACCTTCCTTGTTTTATTGGGAATAGTGGTTCTAGGCATTATAATCTGGTTCGTTTAGTAAGCTGAGGGCAAAATTAACTCATGAGTAGAGGAAAACGAACTCAAGCACCAAGATTACAGGTTCATCTACTAAGGGAAGGTATCCAAGAGTCACAGCATCAAGTTGAAGCAGTTGTCTGCGATAACCGTAATCGCTTACTTTTGCTAGCAGGTAATGCCCAAGGATCTACTTTTATTCGTTCAGCATTAAAGCCGTTTCAAGCTTTAGCTGTTACCAGCAGTGGTACTTTAGAGCGCTATGGCCTTACAGAGAAGGATTTGGCTGTTATTTGTAGTTCCCACAGCGGTTCCATTACCCAGGCAAGGCAGGTTTTTAACATTCTCTGGCGAGCAGAAGTTAGTCCTCTAGCGCTACAATGTCCGATTCCTGAAGATAAAACTAGTCCTCTAGAATATAATTGCTCAGGCAAACATGCTGGGATGCTAGCTGTTTGTCGGCAAAATAATTGGTCTTTGAACGATTATCTCAATCGCTCGCATCCCGTTCAACAGCTCATTTTACGCAAAGTGGCAGAGTTGTTGGCTATTCCTGGGGAAGAATTGATCCAAGCCCGGGACGATTGTGGTGCGCCTATTTATTCGATGCAGCTCCAGCAAATGGCTTATCTTTATGCTCACTTGGCTTCTGGAAGCGACTTGGGGCTAGAACGCATTGTGAGAGCCATGGTTAGTTATCCTGAAATGGTTGCAGGGGAAGGATCGTTTGATACCGAATTGATGCGTCTGAGCGAGGGAACTATTATCAGTAAATCTGGAGCAGAGGGAGTTCAATGTCTTGGTCGTGTCGGTGAAGGTATGGGGATGGCAATCAAAGTTATCGATGGAGCCAGAAGGGCGAAGTACGCCGCAGCGATTCATCTACTCAAGCAACTAGGCTGGATCTCCCCTACTATTGCTGAGGCTATGTCCGAAAAATTCATGAAGCTCAGCCCACATAAGCGTTTGGACGTTGCAGGCGAACTAGTAATGGTCTAGTTAATGGTTATTTTTAACTTAGTGCTTGCTATTTATCTAGGAT
>CAZSEZ010000036.1:0-23064 GCA_964606015.1 uncultured bacterium | reverse complement strand
AGAAGTAATAGTCCAGTAAATACTTTACGAACAGCTGTCGAATCAACAGAAGACATTACTAACTTACAGCCGATTGGCTTTAGTAATGTAGATCCTAACACCAACGCTTTAACTGACCAATTGTATTTGAACAATGGCAACAGCAATTTTTCGCTTGCTAACAATGCTGGATTAAATACGCCTACCTTAGCTCAGTCAGTAGTTTCTGGAGATTTTGACAACGATAAAGATATCGATCTTTATATCGCTAATGCCTATTCTAGTTTCGATCAGCCTAATATCCTTTATGAGAATGACGGTAATGGCAATTTTACAGCTGTTCCATTAGCTGGTGGAGCTGAAGGTACCTCAGTTGGACCATTATGGCTTGATTTCGAGACAGGAGTAAAATTAGCTACTAGTGATTTTGATAATGATGGATTCCTGGATATTCTAGCTGGCTCCACTGTTAACCGCTCTCCTCGTAAAACTTACTTGAGTTCGCCAACTCAATTATTTAGAAATCAGGGTAACAGCAATAATTGGTTGCAAATAGAGCTTCAAGGTACTCAATCTAATCGTGAAGGTATTGGTGCCCAAGTAAGGGTAACTTCTGGAGGGACTACTCAACTGAGAGAGCAAAATGGAGGGACTCACAACTTTGCTCAAAACGATACTCGACTACACTTTGGCCTGGCACAAGACAATATAGTCAACCAAGTAGAGATTAATTGGCCTTCTGGAGTTGTCCAAACACTAAATAATGTTAATATCAACCAAATTTTGACTGTTGTTGAGCCTTTTGCAGAAAATCGTAACGGTGATAACAACGCCAATAACATTGGTGGAACAAGTCAAGGCGATCTAATTGATGGCTTGGCTGGAAGGGATACCATCAACGGATTTGGTGGTAACGATAGTTTGGTTGGTGGTGATGGTTTTGACAGTATCTTAGGCTCAGAAGGTAACGATACTTTGATTGGGGGTAATGGTGGTGACACTCTTAAAGGTGGCCAAAATAATGATTTAGTTTTTGGTGGTACTGGTTTTGACTTGTTACAAGGAAACTCCGGAGATGATACTCTCTATGGCCAGAATGGCAATGACTTCTTAACTGGTGGCCCTGGTTTTGATGTACTTGATGGCGGAAACAATAATGACACCATTAATGGTAATGATGGAGATGATCTAATTGATGGTTCTTTTGGCCGAGATAGTCTTTTGGGAAGTGCTGGCAACGATACCATTCGTGGCGGGAATGACACCGATACTATCAATGGTGGTAGTGATGAAGATTTTCTTGAGGGAGAAAATGGTGGTGATATTTTAGAAGGCGGTCAAGGCAACGATACTCTTGATGGGGGCAATGGTGATGATATTCTCCGCGGTGGTAACGAACGCGACAGCCTAATTGGCGGTGTCGGTAATGACACTCTCAGAGGAGGAGAAGGCGATGACACGCTTGACGGCAGCAATGACAATGACCTGTTAAGAGGAGATGGTGGAAGCGATTTAATTATAGGTGGTGAAGGTAATGATACCCTTCAAGGGGGTAATGGGAATGATACTCTCAATGGTGAGGGTGGCAGCGATCGCGTCCTTGAAACTGGAGATCTTAACTATACATTGAGTGATACTCAGCTAACAGGTAGAGGCATTGATAGCCTAGAAAATATCGAATCTGCACGCTTGGTTGCTGGCGGTAGTGCAAACACAATTGATGCTTCTGCCGTGACTAGTTTAACTACTATCTTAGAAGGTGCTGGAGGAATTGATACCGTCCAAGGCGGTTCTCAAAGCGATACGATTTCTGGTGGTGTTGGGAATGACGTATTAACAGGGAATGAAGGTGCTGATCGCTTTTTCTACCAAGCTCTCAATCATGGTGGAGATACAATTACAGATTTTGATGTGTCTCAAGATTTTATTCTCATTGATGCTTCTGCTTTCGGCGGAGGGTTAATACCTGGAGACTTGGATGCAAGTCAATTTGTTATCGGTGTGTCTGCTCAAGATGATAATGATCGCTTTATCTTTAATCCTAATAATGACAGATTACTTTATGATGCTGATGGTAGTGGTGGAACAGGGACCACTCTACTAGCTACTTTTAGTAATGGTGTAACCCTAAGCAGTAACAATATCCGTATTGTTGCGTAAGCGGTAGGATTTAAACTTAAGACCACAAGATCTGTAAGTAAGGGTTAGAGGGATTATTTATCAAGGTAGTTATTCGCTTAATAGGTAATCCCCTTCCTGAAATAGTAAAAATACACTTATCTTTTTAAGTAATATTTGCTATTGGATAGATATGCACATCATTAATGGTGGTATCTTGGGTAAAATTAAAAATATTTTTTTTATATTTTAGTTAAAGACTCAAAAAAATTAGTGGTTTAGCTAATGAATATTAATAGTTAGTTTTGTTGATATGATTTGTGGTTTTTCGATGACTGCAAAGCATATCAATTCATTATTTGTTGCTTCTAGAAAGCTGTCTCTTTAATGGTCGCTTGGTGATAGTGCTGGCTATTTTTGGTGAGCCGGTAAAAAATCATCTCCGTTGAATGCTGACTGACTAAATTAAGATTTTTTACTTTTTAATGATTTACTGAGGGTAATAGATTTTTTTGAGATCAAAAATTGGCATAATTCATTCCTTGCTGAAGATTAAAGTTGCTATAGCTTTATGTGAAAATAATTTAAAAATGAACTGCTTCATCATAAAAAAATATAGATACTAGTGAATATACTTATTATTAAAATCTGTTGTTGTTTGCTATCAAAACTTCATCAAAAAATCATTGTATCTGCATAGAAAAAAATGTCTTCTCCTTTAGAATACTTAAGTAGATGTAATATTTAAGATTGTGTTTCTTTTACTTTTAGGTAGAAACCAATTTGATTAATTTCTAATTTAAGTTATAAGGAACTAATAGTTTTATGGTTTTACGAAATAATTCATTTATTGATGTAACTAGTGCTGCTGGGATTGATTGGTCTAGGCAACGTGGAGACGAAGCCATTAGCATAGCTTGGTTGGATTTTAATAATGATGGTTTGTCCGATCTTTGGATTAGTGGGCATGGTTATAACGGTACTTCACCCAATGGTCTTTTCCCTGGCGCAAAATTCCCTTTTCTCTACGTAAATAATGGTGATGGTACTTTCACTAACTTGTTTGAGGAAGATTGGCGACAAGGTAGCGGTGGTGATACTCACGGTTCTATTTGGATCGATGCGGACAACGATGGCGATCTTGATGTCTTTGTCAACAGTGGAGGACAGCTTGGTACTGGGGGTGGACAGCCCAACTATTTTTTTGAAACTCGCAATAATGAAACTGGCTTATTGATAGAAGATGGGGCGGCAAGAGGCATTGAATTTCCTGTTGCACGTAGTCGTTCTTCTGTCTGGTTTGATGGTAATGGTGATGGCTTACTTGACTTTGTTAACCTATCTGCTCTAAGGAGTGATGGACAAGGTGCTAATTCATATTTTCAGCAAAGAGCTGATGGAACTTTTTTCAATCGCAGTGGAGCGGTAGGATTTACGGCTAATGGTTCTTCTCGTTATGGACAGTTAGCCGATCTTAATGGCGATCGCCAATTGGATTTAGTTATTCAAGGGACATTTGAGTTTCCTCTAGAAGTTTATGATGTATCTTCTGGCGGGAGCTTTAACAATATTACCAATCAATTTAACTTCCCCTTAACTTCAGATCCTCAGCCTGATCCTACTGATGATTTCAATGATCATACATCTGCAAGAGATAGTGTGATTGCTGATTTTGACGGCGATGGCGACAACGATATCTTTGTAACTCGTTCGTTAATTGAAGCAACCAATCCCAGCGTATCTCAGAATAATAACCGAATTATTGGTGGAGATCTGATTCTACGTAATCCTGGCACCGAAATTGGCTATAGCTTCCGCACAACTGGACAGATTGCAGTCGATTTATTCAATTTGGATGCTCTAAGAGGAGATATTCCTTTAGATCGTATTTTTATTGGTTCTGGTAGACGCAACCCTACAGCTGCAGAGCTTGAAGCCTTTGTTAATATTAGCTCCGAAACTACAGAAGTAGCGGTTAGTAATGATATTCCTTCAACTAGTGCTGTTGATAGAGTGGAGGCTTTTGCTTTAAGTCCAAATAGTCCAGGAGTTAACGGCCTAGCCACTAATCGCTCTCCCAGAGGTCTTTACATTAGTTACAACCCTGCAAACCAAACTTGGGATGTACGTCTAAATTCAGGAAATTTTGAAAGTCTGCGTACCGCCATCGAGTCAACTGCTAATATTACCAATTTGCAAACTATCGGCTTTAGCAACGTCAACCCCAATGTGAATGCGTTGACCGATCAGTTGTTTCTGAATAATGGTAATGGGAATTTTTCGCTTGCTACCAACGCAGGACTAAATACGCCTACACTAGCTCAATCAGTGGTTTCTGGAGATTTCGATAACGATAAAGATATTGATCTCTACATTGCTAATGCTTATGCTACTTTTGACCAGCCTAATATCCTTTACGAAAATGATGGTAACGGCAACTTTACCGCAGTCCCAGCTGGTGGTGGTGCCGCAGGTAATGCAGTAGGCCCACTCTGGTTGGATTTTGAAATTGGTGCAAAATTAGCTGTTAGTGACTACGATAATGATGGTTTTCTTGATATTTTCTCTGGTTCAGTAGTCAACCGTTCCCCTCGAAAGACTTATCTTGGCAGCCCTTCTCAACTTTTCCGCAATCAAGGAAATAACAATAATTGGTTACAGATTGAACTTGAGGGAAGACAGTCCAACAGAGATGGAATTGGTGCGCAGGTGCGAGTCACTTCTGGTGGCACTACTCAACTAAGAGAACAAAATGGTGGTACGCATCACTTTTCCCAAAATGACACTAGACTACACTTCGGTTTAGCACAAGATAATATTGTCAATAGAGTTGAGATTTCTTGGCCTTCTGGAATCACTCAAGTTCTTAACAATGTCAATGTAAACCAAATTCTGACAATCTCTGAACCCTTTGCTAACAATGTTGTTGGTAACGCAGCAAACAATAACCTTAGTGGAACTAACAGTGCGGATTTGCTTAATGGTTTTAATGGTAACGACACTTTAAATGGCCTTGCCGGTAATGACAGTATCAATGGTGGTGGTGGTGCCGATAGGCTAGTTGGTGGACAGGGCAACGATACCTTGAATGGTAACGCTGCTCGGGACACTGTACTTGGTGGTGCTGGTAACGATCTAATTTCTGGTGGAGCTGACTTTGATCGCTTAGAAGGCAATTTCGGAGATGATACTATCAACGGTGGTGCTGGTAACGATACTATCTTTGGTGGAAGGGATGCTGATGTTGTTGATGGTGGAAATGGTAACGACCTCATCAATGGTAATAATGGTGATGACTTCTTAAATGGTTCTGTTGGCCGCGATCGCATTTTTGGTAGTGATGGTGAAGATACGATTTTTGGTGGAGATGATATCGACACCGTCTTTGGTGGCAATGATAATGATTCTATTGAAGGGGAAAATGGTAATGATATCCTCAATGGCGATCAAGGAAGAGATACCATCAGTGGTGGAGATGGTAACGATTTAATCCGAGGTGGAGCTGGTAATGATAGCCTGATTGGTAATGCTGGGAACGATACTTTGCGTGGTGGAGATGGTGCAGATACTTTGTTCGGTTATGGCAATAATGACTTTTTAGCTGGCGAAGCAGGTAATGATTTTCTGGGCGGTGGAAATGGTAACGATACTCTTCAAGGTGGCAACGGAAACGATACACTCAATGGGAACGGCGGCAATGATCGGGTTCTCGAAACGGGGGATATCAACTTTACTCTAACCAACACCCAGCTTGTTGCTAGAGGAACAGATACCTTAATCAATATTGAGTCTGCCAATCTAGTTGGTGGTGGTGCTGCTAATACAATTGACGCTTCTGCTGCTAGCATACCTACTGTTCTCAATGGAGCTGGCGGACAAGATACCATCGAAGGCGGTTCTGGTAGCGACGAAATTATTGGTGGTGTTGGTGTCGACTTATTATCTGGTAATGGTAGTAGCGATCGCTTTGTTTATCAAGCTCGCAATCATTCAGGAGATACAATTACAGACTTCAATGTATCTCAAGACGTAATTGTTATTGATGCTTCTGCCTTTGGTGGTGGTCTGACTCCTGGAGTGTTAAGTGCTGGTCAATTTGTTGTAGGTGCTTCTGCTCAAGACAGTAATGATCGCTTTATCTTTAATGCAAATACCGATAGATTGCTCTTTGATGCTGATGGTAATGGTGGAGCTAATCCTCTTTTGATTGCAACTTTTAGTAATGGGGTAACTCTTGCTAACGATGACATTCTTATCATTGCTTAAATTTAGTATTTAGTGTCTTAAAAGTTTATTTGGCACTAATTAGTAACAGTATAATCCTTGGCTATTTTGATATGGCTGGGGATTTTTTTTGGATATTTTTTGCTTTATTCTATATTTGTATTTGTGAAGATTGTAATATATTTTTTTGGTGAATTGATCAGTATAAATAAGGGGATTATTTAGTTAATTATTAATATAAACATAAATCTATCCGTGATAACTTTTAGAAAGATAAGATAAAAAAATTGAGAATTTTATCATTTGAGATTATCTGTTCTCGTGTCTCGTGTTGCATGAGTTTCAGGATTTTTTTACTAAGTAATCTTATTAAATAGATTTCGAGAGTTATTATCTGCATTTTTAATCTATATCAAAGCATTAGTTATTATTTTTTTTAATTGGAGTGCGTGAATGTTAAATCAGAATTCTTTTCAAGAGGTAGCTAGTGCTGCAGGAATTCAGTGGTCGAGACAACGAGGTGATGAAGCATTTAGTATCTCTTGGCTTGATTTTAATAATGATGGTTTTGCTGATTTATTTATTAGTGGTCATGGATACAATGGTGGTGGACCTAATGCTGCCTTTCCTGATGGAAAATTTCCTTTCTTATACATTAATAATGGTGATGGAACCTTTACGAATGTTTTTGAAGAAGATTGGCGCAGAGGTAGTGGTGGTGATACACATGGGGTCTCTTGGCAAGATATAGACAATGATGGTGACTCCGATCTTTTTGTTACCTTAGGAGGACAAGAAGGTGCAGGTAGCCAACCCAACTTTTTGTTTAGTAATAATGATGGCAATCTAGTAGAACAAGCAGCTGAAAGAAATTTAGATTATCCTTTTGGTCGAGGTCGTTCTTCTCTTTGGTTTGACTACGATGATGATGGCTTGTTGGATGTTTTGTTAGTACAAGCTAATCGTGATGCTGATGGGGATGGCAACTTTGATGTGGTAACAACAGAAATTGATACCGATGGGGATGGTAATCCTGACACAACTGTTGAAGCTCAAACTAGAACTGCATTATTTCGTCAAAATCTCGATGGAACTTTCACCGATGTCACTGACGATGTTGGTTTAGATGCTAATGGTGGTGCTCGCTACGCACAACTAGCAGATATCAACGGTGATGATGAGTTAGATCTAATTATTCAAGGTACCTATCAGTATCCTCTAAGAGTGTATGACATATCTTCTGGTGAGACTTTTGATGATATTACTACTGCCCTGCCCCAACTTAATTCTTCTACGCTTCCTCCTGGGGTAAATAATGACTCGGGACAGTTTAATGACGCAGCAAGGGATTCTGTCATTGGGGACTTTAATAACGATGGTTATAACGATATTTATTTAGCACGTTCTTTTGTTTTCCCTCAAAGTTCTAGTGTTTATCAGGGCTCTGCTCGTGTTCTCGGTGCTGATCTTTTATTAGATGATCCATCTGGGGGTGAGGTTGGTTTTGACTTTCGTACCACAGGAGGAGTCAGTTTCGATTTACTTGATTATTTTGGCACTCAGACAAGTTTGCGCGAAGCAGGCGGCGACAATAATGATTTTCGAATCTTTATTGGGGCTAATGCCCGTGAAGCAACTCTGGCCGAAAGAGCTTCCATCAACTTAGTTGAATCTGACATCACAGTAGCTAGTCGTAGAGCAAATACAAGTGAAGCTGGTTTTGCTTTGTCTCCAAATAATGTTTCTGGTTTGGCTAGCGATCGCTCTGAACGTGGTCTTTACATCGGTTATGATGCTGCAACTTCTACTTGGCAAGTTCGCTTGTCTTCCCCTGATCGGGTAAACAGCTTACCTGTACGTTTAGCAATAGAGAGTACCCAGGATATCGCTACTGACAGTATTCAACGTGTTGGCTTTACCCCAGTTGATGTTAACCAAAATGCTCTGTCCGATATTCTGTATCTATTTGACCCCGATACGAATCAGTTTGTCGATGCGACGGCTGCTGCTGGACTCGACACTCCTACTTTGTCTCAGTCTGTGGTCTCAGGAGACTTTGACAATGATATGGATCTAGACCTTTATGTAGCTAATTCTTACAGTAGCTTTAATACTCCGAATATTCTTTATGAAAACCAAGGAGATGGCACTTTTGTTCCTGTAGAGTTAGGTGGTGGTGCAGCAGGCTTTGGCGTAGGCCCAGGGTTTCTTGATTTTGAAATTGGCCAGAGAATTGCTGTAGCAGATTACGATAATAATGGTTTTTTAGATATTTTTGCTGGTTCGGTTGCTAGTCGTTCTCCTCGTAAAACCTATCTGGGTACACCTTCACAGTTATTCCAAAACCAAGGGAATAATAATAATTGGATTCAAATTGATTTAGAGGGGATTGCTTCCAACCGCGATGCGATCGGCGCAACAGTAAGAGTTACGGCAGGAGGTGTAACTCAATTTAGAGAAGTTAACGGTGGCAGCCATATTTTTGCTCAAAATTTTGATCGTCTACACTTTGGACTAGCGCAAAACAATATTATCGATTTGATTGAAATACAGTGGCCTTCTGGTGCTACCCAAACCTTGAGCAATGTGTCTGTTAACCAAATTTTAGAGGTTTCAGAAGCGTTTATTAATCGAAGAATTGGTAACGATAACTCAGAAGTACTCTTTGGTACTGCTCAAGCAGATTTAATTAGTGGCCTGGGTGGTGACGATACTATCAATGGTTTTAGGGGTAACGACAGTCTTCTTGGCGGAACTGGGAATGATCGTATTCTTGGTTCTGAGGGCAATGACACTATCAGAGGTGGGGAAAACCAAGATACTCTAATCGGAGGTTCTCAAAATGATATTTTGATTGGTGGGTCAGGAGATGATTCGCTCGTGGGAGATTCGGAAGACGATTTCTTAGATGGCGGTGATGGCAACGATCTTTTAAGAGGTGGTAGCGGGAACGATGCCATTGAAGGGGGTACGGGTAATGACACGCTCAATGGTGGATTAGGTGATGATGTTCTAGAGGGGCAAGAAGGTAACGATAGCCTAGCTGGCGGTACTGGTAATGACACCCTCAATGGTGGAGCTGGTAATGACACAATCGGAGGCTTCACTGGAAACGATAATATATTTGGAGCTGATGGCGATGATTCAATCTTTGGTGGTGATGGTGTAGATACTATTAATGGTGGAATTGGTAACGACTTTATTGGAGGTGGTAGAGGTAATGACATGGTTTTTGGAAACCGTGGTGCAGACCGTGTCATTGGCAATGCTGGGAGAGATACTTTAGGGGGAGGAGAAGATAATGATTATCTCTTTGGTGGTGATGGTGATGATTTAATCTTTGGTGGTGATGGTGATGATACGCTGCAAGGCGGTAACGGTGATGATACGCTGCAAGGCGGTAATGGGAATGATCGTGTTTTGGCAACAGGTGATTTTAACTACTCGATTACCAACACGACTATCACAAGTAATAGTGTTGATACTATTAGTCAGATAGAATCAGTACGAATTGTCGGTGGAGGACAAGCTAATTTACTTGATGCTAGCGATGTAACCGATTTCCGTCTAATTTTAGAAGGTGCTGGTGGTCAAGACACAGTAATTGGTGGCGCACAAGACGATAACATTTCTGGTGGTATTGGGCCAGACACTGTCACGGGTGGTGCAGGAAGCGACCAGTTTATCATTTCGGCGAGAAATCATCGCGGTGATACTATCACTGACTTTGCGCCTGGGGAAGACCGTATCGTAATCTCTGCGAATGCTTTTGAAAATGTTTTGACTGTGGGAGTCTTGAGAGCTGAAGAGTTCACAATTGGGGATTCGGCACAAGATGGTAATGATTTCTTGATTTACAATCCGAGCACTGGAGTTTTAACATTTGATGAGGATGGCAATCAGGGTGAGGCCCCTATCGAGGTCCTGACTCTGGAAAATAATCCTACAATTGGAGTTCAAGATATTCTGATTATTGCCTAATTTACTAAGTCTGAGTGGTCAAGGTTAACTCTAAATCATTACCAAAACATTGCAGGAGAAATTGATTGCTAGCGTAATATTTATCTAGCAGCTCCTGCTGTTCGGGGTTAAAATTCCAACTGATACTAAAATAGCGATGTTCGTCAATTGTGTGGCGAAATTTCTTAACCCAGTTGCTACCATGCTTTGACCACCAACTGAGCAGAGACTCCCTGCCATCAGAAGGTTCTGGTAGTTCTGTTTTTAATATATCCAACGCTTGTTGAAAATCTGGGTATAGGTTTAAATTGGCATCGAATTCTAGGGCAAAGCTAAAATTAAGTACTTGCTTAATAGTGGGATTTTGTGCGAGAGATACAGCAAGGTCGTAGGCTCTCTCTAAAGCTAAGTCTAAAGCTAGATCCTTGGGGAATTCTTTGGCTAATTGAGGTTCGATCGCAGTTGCCAAGTTGAGATCGCGGTCATTAAATAGGCTGAAATAAAAGGCTCGTACTGCCGCAGGATTATAAGATGTAGCTAGATCTTGGTGTTTGCGGTCTACAAATTGCAGAAACTCTAGTAACTGGCAGTCTTCTTGAAGAATAGAGTCTACTTGGTTTAACAATTGTTCAGTTAGGTAATCAGTTTCAGGAAGCATGCTAGAGGTTAGCAAAATGACTTCTTGCCATTGGGGGTTGGTGATTTGAGTTGCTAGCTTTTGGAGAGAACTGTTGAGTTCTTCTGGAGTGGGGCTAGAGACAATTTTTCTAGCAGTTAGGTATTCTTGAAAAGTTAGATGGGAGAAAGAGTAAATTCCTCTGGCTCTTTCGATTAGAAGTCCGTGTTGTACTTCGATCGCCCTTAGAATAGCTTGGCTATCTAAACGAAGAGTTTCTGGATCTCGGGCCTCTTTAGATGTGGTTGCGAGATAATCAGCAATTATCTGTAACAGTTGTTCTGTTTCAAAGAAGTAGTTTCCTTGCTCGAAATTAACCGCGGCGATCTGACTGAGAAGTTTGATTTTATCTGCCAACACTAGATTGTGATAGATGCGATCTCGTTCGATTCCCCGAGAACGATCCCAACGAACCAATAAAATATCTAATCCTTCTTGATACAACCTCGCTCTCTTATCAGGGAAAGATAGACGTTCTTGGAATACTGAGCAAATTAGATTGAGAAGAATAGGTGTCGTTACCAGTTCTCGAATGGCTTGATTTTCTTTTTCTTGGAGTTGTTCAAGAAATTGTTCTGCTTTTTGCTGTCCAGTATGTTGGTCTTGTGCTGTAGCACTAAACCATCTACGCGCAAAAATTTCTACCTGGCTAGGATTGAAATCAGCTAATTCAACGTAGCTAAAGCCGTTAAAGCGGTATTGTTGACCGGCTAGACGACAGGTAATAACAATTGAGTTCTGATAAAAAAGTTGAGTAAACTGTTGAATCTGTTGATAGATTTCCTGTTCATTTTCTGGAGGGATTTCATCTAAACCGTCCAGAAGTATCAAGAATTTACCTTGTTGTAAAAGGTTTTTGATTTGTGAAGAAGACAGATCGTAACTTTGCCAAAAACGTTCAAGATAACCGAGCAAGCTGAAATCTTGAGCTGCTTTGGCTTGAACCACAAAAGTTCTGAAGAAAATTACCACAGGAATGCAGTCTGCTTGGAAATTACCTCGCACGCACTCTAAAGCCAAATGTTGCAAAAAAGTGGTTTTGCCTGCACCTGGCTTGCCCAATAGCATTAGTTTTTTGTGCTTGGTAACAGCTTCTTGGGCTGGAATTGTATCTGAGGTCAAATCTGCCAGAGCACGTTGACGAGAAGCCTTTAAATCTGAAATTTCTAACCAACGTTGGTTACTTAAACGAGTTAAAACATTCTGTTCTGTATAGATATCTGCTAATTCTAGGGGTTGAGCAAATTCAAAAAAAGATTGAATTGTTCCACATTGAGCTTGAATTTGTCCTTGAATTTGCGATCGCGTTTGTGTAACCAAACGAGCTGTATCTACTTCCGTCCCCTTAGTGACGGCTTGGTTTAATTCTCCTGTTGGTTTATCTCTGGGGGGCAAAGGAGGAAAATCAGCAATATCCTGCCACTCTAAATTTAACTGGAAACATAGATCGATAAAAATATGGCGTTCGATAGGTTTCCCTTTAAAAAACTTCCAAACAGATTGACGAGTTGATAAGCCAACTTCTGCTGCCAAATACTCTTGTGTCCAACCCGTAAGCTCAAAAGCTTTTTTCGCTCTATCAATTCCCGATGGTGATGCTTTTAGGGATCTCTTTGCCATAATATAAGTTACTTTAATAAGGTAATTTTTTAATAAAAAATTTGTTAGAAAACCCTGTTGTTGGGTTACTTTATGAAATCGAAAGTAAAAGTAACTTTCCTAAATCCAATAACTGGCTACAGTCTAGTTTCCAATCATCAGCTAACTGATGTGAGAAATAAATTGTTAGGAAGCCTAAGACTTGTTGGCCTTGACCAATGGGGATAATCGATAAAGATTGAATATTAGATTGCTGCAACTGCTGGCTAACTGTTAGAGGTAAACTGGCAGAGGTGATACTCTCAATGATAATCATTGGCTCTTCTAGATATTGTTCCCCATATTTGGCCAATAAGTTAACATCTGGAGCGAAAAAATTTGTGGCTGTCGTATACTGCTTAGTCTGGCTTTTTTGATTTGCTAAGATATTATATTTCTCCAGCGAGACTACCTTGGCTGCTAATATTTGCTGGATGGAGAATAATACTTGTGTGATTGCATCTTGTCGGTTTTCCGCTAAAACTAGTTGCTCAAGCACTTGAGTAATTAATTTTGACCAAGTTTTTTGTTGTTGTAATTGATCTTCTACTTTTTTAAGATCAGTCCAAGTTTGATTATCCTTCAGTAAACGGCGAACTCTTTGTGATAACACTGACCAATGAATTGGTTTAGTGATGTAGTCGGTCGCTCCTGCACTAAAAGCCTGTTCTACAGAATCTTGATCGTCAAGGACTGTCACCATCAAAATAGGAATCCGTTTTCCTTCAGGTAAACGACGAATTTTCTCGCAACAACTAAAGCCATCAATATCTGGCATAACAGCATCCAACAAAATTAGGTCTGGTTGAAAGTGAGCGTACTCAGAAAGACATTGCTCACCGTTTTCTGCTTCTAATACTTGGTAGCCCTCTTCCTCCATTGCCAAATTGAGCAGGGAACGCATCGTGCGATCATCATCAACAATTAGAACCAGCGGTTTTGCTTGATTTTGTAATTCATTCACGTTTGCATTCCTCTTCTAAGGCAGTTTTCGCTGTTTCATATTCAAGTTCCAACTGAGCCAGTATCTCCGAAGGATTTTCTGGTACTTCTCCTGCACGGGCTAAATTCTCCAGATTTTTACAGCGATCAGCAACAATCACAATCCCTAGATTGGCACTACTAGAGCGAAAACCATGAGCGGCCTGGCGTATGGCCTCAGGATCTTTGGCTTCGAGAGCTTGTGAAATTGCTGCCAGACGTTCGGGACTATCTTCCAAGTATTGATTGATAATCTTGGTGAGAAAGCTTTGAGCCTTGGCTCCTGCTAGCTGACGTAAGGAGTCTAGAATTGCTAAATCCAGAACTTCTAACTCGGCCTCGATTTCTAGTTCGCTCATAGTAGCAGATTCTTCGGCTATATTTTCTGGGCTACCGGAGTCTGGCATATCTACTTCGTGAGAATTTGAAGGGTCTAATTCTTCTCTCAGGCGAGCTACGGTATCTAGGGCTTTTTCTAATTCTTCAACTCGAATTGGCTTGGTCAAAAAGTCTTTCATGCCCGCTTGTAAGCAGCGATCGCGGTCTTCTGACATGGCATAAGCAGTCAAGCCGATGATGTGAGGGGTTCGAGCTAAGTTTTGCTCCAGGATTTTTTTTGTAGCAGTAATTCCGTCCATCTCTGGCATTTCCACATCCATCAAAACGCAATCATAGGGTACTGTTTGTACTGAGCTAACTGCTTCTAAACCGTTACTAACAACATCTGCTCGATAACCAAGTTTTTCAAGAATTAAACTGGCAACTTTTTGGTTGACAGGATTATCTTCTGCTAGGAGAATTCTGAGGTTAGTGGGATTTTTTACCTTGGTTAAAATGTCGTTTCTATCTTGTTCTGGCTGCTTTTCAGGACAGATGTCGATACTACTTGATTCTAGGGAGATGGTGAAATAAAATCTAGTTCCACTAGTAAATTCGATGTCAGGATTTTGCTTTGATTGCCAGTTATCAGGTGTTTTTCCTGCGATATTTCCTTGACTTTCTAGCCAAATTGTTCCGCCCATCAATTCAATAAGTTGTTTGCAAATGGCTAAACCGAGGCCAGTTCCACCGTACTTGCGATTGACTGAAGCATCTGCTTGACTAAATGGTTTGAATAAAAGCTTTTGTTTTTCTGGGTCGATACCGATTCCTGTATCTTGGATTGTGAATTGTAACTGACTAAAATCCTCCCGATTTGTAGGTAAGTTATCAATAAAAATATCTATTTGCCCTTGTTCCGTAAATTTAACTGCATTGCTAACTAAATTGATCAGGACTTGTCTTAATCTAGCGACATCCCCAATTAGGCATGGGGGGATAGCAGGATCGACCTGGTAGTTAATTTGGATTTGTTTTGCTTGGGCTTGTGGTTTGACTAGTTCTAGGGTGTCGCGCAAACAGGTATCGATTTGAAAAGGGTATTCTTCCAAAGTCATTTTGCCAGCTTCAACTTTGGAGAAGTCAAGAATGTCGTTGATTAGAGCTAGTAAGCTCTCACCACTACGTCTGATAGTTTCGGTAAAGTCTCTCTGCTGGGAACTCAGGGTAGTATCCAGCAGTAAACCTGTCATGCCAATCACTGCATTCATTGGTGTACGTAGTTCGTGGCTCATAGTTGCCAAAAACTGACTCTTTGCTAAATTAGTTTGTTCTGCTACTTTCTTGGCTTCATTTAACTGCTGATTCTTTTTGGAGAGAATGATTTTTCTGAGAGTTTCTCTTTCTAGAAGTTCTGCTTGACCTAAGGCAATGCCTACCTGAGCAGCAACTGCTTCTAGCAGTTCGACTTCATCGTCTTGCCAATGGCGCAAAGAATCACATTGATGAAGAGCAATGATGCCATTAATTTTTCCTTTATAGGAAGTTCGCACTGCAACCATAGAAATAACTTGGAGGTTTTCACAAATTGTGAAAACAGTTTCCAGTAAAGGATCTTGAGTCGTATCATGACTGACGACGGCTTGGTCCTGTTGCAATATTTTTTGGATATGGGGATTATCCGCAATTGGAACTTCTGAACTTAGCATCGAGGGAACACCACCATGGCTGAGATATTCTGCAACACAAGGAATACTAGGAGAAGAGCCTTCAACATAGCGATGAATGATACAACGATCTACTCCAAAAGTAGCCCCTACTTGATTCACTGTTGTCTGGACAATTTGTTGTGGGTTCAAACTCTGGCGAATCTCTTCGGTGATGTACTTAAACAGAATTGTTCGTGAGTACTGCTGTTCAAGGCAGCTTTGAATCTGCTTGCGCTCGATCTCACTACCTAACCATTGAGTCATTAGCTTAAGTAACTTACGATCTGCTTTACTAAAGCCAACACGGCGTGGTTTGTCGGCAAAAAATCCGAGAATACCGTAGACATCCCCTGCTATGACAATTCTGGTCGCGAAATACGTTTTAATTGATTCAAATCCAGTATCTACTTCATTTAGCAGACAAATTGATTCTTCTGTAGCTAGAGTTTGTTGCCAAGGATATTGGTTTTGAGATAAGAGATTTTCAATTGATTGCGAATAGGTCTGAGAATGATTTTGGATACAAACAGCTTCATTTGTGAGTAGATTATCTCTTTTTCTACTAATAAAACCAATTTCAAGATCGAAATATTCACAGCCAATTTTTAGTAAGTTTTGAATTCTTTGATCTAAAGAAATGTCTTGTGCGAGGATGGCTTCTTGTAGTAAGCGATCGCGGTACTCTCTTTCTCGTTCTGCTTTTTGGCGATCGCTGATATCAGTGATAAAAATTCTGATTAGATCACTTTGAGGCAAATAATGTACTGACCGCTCAAATACTCTATTGCTAAAACTAACTTGGGTTGTGAAAGATTTTTTTGCTTGGCTAGCAACTACATTGAGAAATCCAGATAATAAAGGATGTTTAATTCCTTGGCTTTGAAGTTGAGGAAATATCCGAATCGCTGCGGGATTGAGATACGTAATATGTCCTTTAGTATCTATTTCAAGAATTGGATTAGGAATCAATTCAGGGAAAGATGCTAGACGTGCCAAGATAAGATCGTTACTTTCCGAGAAAGTATCATTCTTGGCGACTAGAGTTTGGCGTGGGTTGAGATTTTCTGCCGTTGAGCCATCAAGAACCTCTGAAGGGTCGATTTGGGAAAATTCTGAATCTGTTAGATTTGATAAAGTATAGTACACAGCAACAATTCTGTCTCCGAAAATAATTCTGTCTCCATGTCTAAGCTCTGCAGAAAGACATTTGCGACCATTGATAGAAATGCCATTGGTACTCTTTTTACCATTGAGACTGCCGTCAATGATTCTGTAAGAGTAGCGATCGCGATCTGCTGAAGGAATCCTTAAAATAGTGGCATGTCTGCGTGAGACGGATGAGTTACCAACCACGATTGAGTTGCAAGAGTCTCTGCCTAGAGAATAAGTTTCCGTCTCTAGCTGATAAGTTTGCTTCCCACCATGTTCATCTTCTATAGCTAGTAAATGACGAATCTTTTGCCGTTCAGACATAAAACATTTCACTAAAATTAGCTTCTTTCTGTTACCTTTTTAAACTCTATCTGGTAACTTGACCAGTAGTTTTTATCTAAGGTATTGGTAATTACTGAAAGTTATACATTAATTTATACAAGCTAGTTCCAAAAATAGACATGATTGCAAATTGCGAGGGTCAATAATGGAAACTATCAAAAGCCCAGGTAGTTTTTATGAAACTTGTATCTGTGATTGTTCCTGTTTATAACGTTGAAAATTACATTGCCCAGACTATTGACTCGGTTCTTCAACAGACTTACACCAATTTTGAAATATTGGTTATTGATGATGAATCACCTGATCGCAGTGTGGCAATAATTCGTGAATTCGACGATCCTCGAATTAAGATTATCAGCCAAGAAAATCGCGGTTTAGCAGGAGCTAGAAACACAGGTATTCGTCATGCTCAAGGAGATTATTTGGCTTTTTTGGATTCTGACGATCTTTGGTTACCTGACAAGCTAGCTAGACATGTTAAGCATCTAGATTCCGCGACTCAAGTTGGAGTTAGCTTTAGTCGTTCTCAATTTATCGATGGAGAAGGTAAAGCTCTCGGGATTTACCAAATGCCTAAGCTTCAAGATATTACCCCTGCTCACTTACTTTGCCGTAATCCTGTCGGTAATGGCTCTGCCCCCGTAATTCGCAAAGAAGTTTTTGAGGCGATTTGTTTTCAAGACAATTTGCATGGTTGCGAAGAAGACTTCTATTTTGATGAAAATTTTCGTCAATCAGAAGATATCGAGTGTTGGCTGCGGATCGCAGCGGAAACGCCTTGGCAACTTGAAGGAATTGCTGAAGCTCTTACTCTGTATCGGGTCAATGGCGAAGGACTTTCTGCTAATGTGATGAAACAGTATCATTCTTGGGAGCAGATGGCTGATAAACACCGCGATCGCTCGCCTGAGCTTTTAGCTAAGTACGAAGATCCTGCTAGAGCATTTCAGCTACGTTATTTGGCACGTCGCGCAGTCCGTCTCAAAGATGGCAAAATGGCAGTTCAACTGACCCACAAAGCTTTGGCTACCCATTGGCAAATTGTTTTGAGTGAACCCAACAAAACTGTGCAGACTTTGTTTGCTGCTTATATGTTGAGATTGTTACCTTTGGCTTTCTATCAAGGTTGTGAAGATCTGGCTCTCAAGTTAGCTGGTTTAACCCAAAAACTCCATATCTTACGCGATCGCATTGTCTTGCAATCTGTTTAAGATTGCTTAGAAATCGCGATGCTTTTGAACTTAAACTTTATCTAAAAATTTTTTTATCTCAGGAGTAGTATCATGAGTGATGACTATATATCAAAGAAACAAGTAATTTTGATTGTTGATGATGACGCCAGTATCAGAATGACTGCTGCGGGAATTTTAGAAATGCAGGGTCATTGTACTATCGAAGCTGATAGTGGAGAGTCTTGTCTAGAAGTCTGTAAGGTTCAAAGACCAGATATGATCTTATTAGATGCAGTAATGCCAGGAATCGACGGCTTTACTTGTGCCAAACAAATTAAAGATATTTTTGGCATGGATTGCCCTCCAATCTTTATGATGACAGCTCTTGATGATCGCGATTCGATTTATCGTAGTTTTGATGTTGGTATTACTGATTATTTTGTCAAACCCTTGGACTGGAAATCTCTACCTCAAAAAATTGCCAGAGTTGTTTTAATTAATTCTTGTACAAAAAGTATCAAACAACAATCTCGTGACATGAACCATATGAGAAAACAAATGGAATGTAATTCTTTAGATACTTTACAATCTGCATAGAGGTTCGGAACTAGGCAGTGGCTTAAGCACAATATCTATGTGATAGTTATTGCCTAAAAGTCGTCAAGCTAAGTTACTTGAGGCTCCTCCTTATTTTCTTCTATTTCTTGTTCTTTAGATTTGTCAGGACAAAAGGCTATTCCCATTAGAACTAAACCTGGCCAATAAAGGTAGGCCAAGATCTCTAGATTTTCGCCAAAAGTATAAAGAAAAAGGATAAATAGAATAGCTAATCCTGTTCTTGCAGGAGGACTAGATTGAGCTTTGATTAGTAGTAGAAAAAAGCTAAGAATCATGGGAATAGCTAAAGAATAAAAGCCAACCATTCCCTTAACAAAAGCCAAGCCAGCCCAGGTATGATGGGAGCCTATGGGCATAAATTCCACTACATGAGGTCCCATTTGGAGAACGCCATGCCCCCAAATTGGTGCTTCTTGTTCTGCTCGATAAAAAGCAATTTGTTTTAAAGCTGCTCTAACCCTGCTGGAGTCAGCTCTTTTCGCCTTAAAGGCCGTCCAAAAATTTGCGATCGCTGTGAGAATGTTATTAGAAAAAATGCCCACGAATACACTACCGCTACCAAGTAGGATCAAAATATAGGGCTTAATCAGACGCGACCAAAAGAAAAGCGCGATCGGTGTACTAATGATACAAACTTGTGCTAGACGCGATTTACAAATTTGGGACATGTAAACTGCGCCGATAATGCCATACCAGCGCCATTTTTTGTTCTTTTCACTCAGTGCCAAAGTAAAGTAAATATTTGCCACAAACCCTAAAGCGGGACCCCAAGGAGCAAAGAGCCTCTGGCGAATTTGTCCATCATAATCGACGTTGTAGAGGGAAACATCGAAAAAAGAAGGGCCTAAGCCTGCACCTACGGCTTTTAATGGAGAGACATATAGCTGTTCTGGTAAACCCAAGATTGGTGCAGCAATTAGAAGTGGAGAAATAACTAAGGTATGAAAACAAATAACACAAGCTGCCCGATAAATAATTTGTGGCCGAATATTTAAACAACCAGCCAAAGGGTAAAGAGCCATAATTGCCCATCCTTTAGCCCAACCAATGGAAGACTTAATGATCTGGGCAGTAGACAAATTAAAATCTAGATGACCCATAATTAGAGCCACTTCCATCATTAACATGCCTATTATCCAGACCCAGGTAATCCAAGGAATAACGATTTTTTCTGATTCTGGAGTATCTTCGTCTTGTAGCCAAAGCTTGAGGATAAAGTAGGCAAATAGAATCCAAGCAACTACCGAACCGACAATGTAAGTTGCTCCTGTGAGGAACCAGACATAAGCCCAGGTCATAGAATACCAAACAACTCTTTCCGGAAAGTTTTGTGGTTGAATTTCTTTAGAAAAAATCAATTTTTAGGCCTTAAAAATATCAATATTATTAAAAATAATTATTAAAGAAAATAAAAGTTATAACTTATTTATTTTCATTATTCGATTGCTTTTTTGACGATAATTTTTGAGAATTTTAGTAGAGGATCGCGCCACCAAAGTAATGTTAAGCCAGTAGAAACCAATATTGAACCAACGGCTGCACCCGCCATCACAAGAACTGGTTTTGGTGCGCTAGGTTTTTCTGACAAGGTAGGCTCTTCGATAATTTGCATCATTGGAAAAGATGCAAAAGGGTCGCCTTTGCTAAGGTCTATTTTGGTAAGGGTGGTGGCAAATACTGCTTGAGCGATTTGTAAGTCGCGGTCTAAGTTATCGTGAATTGATTTTTGTTTGGAGAGAATGCTCAATTCTTGATTTAGTTTGGTAAGTTCTGTTTTGAAAGTATCAATTTGTTTGGCTAAACCTTTCAACTCAGTGTCCATTTCAATTAACCTAACAAATAAAGCTCCTCGTCTAACGCCACTTCCATTACTATTATCTAAAATTAAGCGTTCTAGAGTTAGTTGTTCTACAGGAATGCCTAAGAGTTTTTCTCCCCTTGCCAATAATGCTTCACGAAGTGAGGCTTGCCTTAAGCTGTTTTGGCGGACGTCAGGATAATTTTTACCTCTGTCTGATGAGATGCTAGTTAAAGTAACGGTAATGTCGGTATATTCTTGAAGAATTTTTTGAAATTCTTGATCGGTTTGGAGAACTAAAACATCTGCTGCTTGCTGTGGAGAGATTCCCAGCGTAGTGGTTAACTGCTGCAAACTGGTTTCTATCTGTTCGTATCTAGCTAATTGGTCGATCAGCTGATTTTGTAAACCGCCAATACCATCAATTAAGTTCTTAATCTGATCGGAAGATTTAAAGCCAGATTGGATCTTATAATCGGAAAGACTTTTTTGAGCATTGCTGAGCTTGGCACTGGAATCTTCTAAGGCTTCTTTGACCGCTTTATTTCGTTCTGTTTGTTCCTGTGAACGTAATAGATTTAAACGGTTATAAAGAGCTTGATATATTGCCCAGGCTTTTTTTTGAGCTTCTTCGGGATTACCTCCTTCAATTGCAATCGTAAACAAAGTTGTATTGTTGATTAATTCAACTTTAGGTTTCCCAAATTCTGACGTTACAGTTTCTAGCATTTCGGCTGCTTCCTTGAGAACTATGCCTCCACTAGCCATCAACTTGTAGTTTTCTCTAGGATCGGAATGAGTTCCAAAGGGTGAGCCACTGGAGGAATTTGCTTGACCAATGCTGGGTAAATTTACGCTAGTAAAAGGAGAACCACTATTGACGTGGAGAACGACTTCACTGGTAAAGCTAGCTGGAGTTTTTTTGAGATAGGTAAATGCTAGCCCCCATACTGCTGCATTACTCAGTCCGCCGATGATTAAGTACTTTGACCAACGTACTAAATAATTTATTTTCTTCGTCTTAGGCTTGATTATTTTGGTGGTTGATTCTGGTGGAGGCGACATGAAATTTTGAATAAATTACTAAAATAAATTTTGAAAAGGATTGATAATATCGCCAAGAACCCTGAATATATCGCGGGTATTAGTAACTAATGAGTCATAGCAAGCAACTCCATCTCTGGGCATCAAAAAAGGATTATCGTCATTATTATTGGAGTCTCGCATTAGCTCCTCTACGCCTCGTTCTAAGTAGGTAGTTTCGCCTGTCAAACGATTTGTTCTTACTAAAATGGCTCTTCTTTTAGCGTTTGTAATGTCGGTTCCTCCTGCACAGTTCATAGAAATTACTGCGTGACTAAAACGTGCACCATAGGGAAAATCGATTCCTTCTCTAAGGTTGCCCACTCCCGCACTAGAGTTATTCAGCGCGGGCACAATCAAATTGGAAACAAATACCTTAATCCCTGAGAGAGTTATTCTTGACGGGCGGACTAATTCTGATTGAAAGCTGCCAGCGGGTGGAACTATAATGTGGTCGCCTGCGACTAGAGGAATATTCTCAAATGGCCGACCAGTAAACACTCCTGTAAGATCGAAAATCCGTTCTTTATCGCCACGAATTACGCGAATTTCTTTGATGTTGGCAGTTGGTAGAACCCCTCCAGCTCCTTCAATCGCATCAGTGAGGGTTCTGCGGCCGGGAAACTCCCCTGTAATTTGGTTAGAGGTAGGAAGTGTGCTTGTTTCTTCTCTCCCAATAGTAGGGTTGATTGTCACTGTCCCTGATTGAAATACTTCGCCTTCAACATTTACTTTGATAGTCGACCACGCTGAAATCTGGACTGTCAGTTGTAAAGTATTGGCCGGAAAAAACTCACGAGCAATTAGCGCACTTGCGAGTTTTTTCTCTACTGTATCAAGTTCTAGTCCCACTACTGAAAGCTCTCCCAGGTAGGGGATTTCCAAATTTCCTGCTGCGTTAACTTCATAAACTCGGCTGAAGTAAGGTTCGTTAGGAATCGATACTTCGATGCGATCGCCACGAGAAAGAGGCAAAGCCCAACTAGGAGCAGTGGATAATAAACCGAACGAAAGCGTAGCAGATATGAGACAAAGACCACTCCTAAATCTTTGTAATGAATCTAATAACATTATTTTTGATAGCTTGTTGTAAAACTTATGAATTAATGTTTAAGTCAATGTATAAATTGGTGTTTGACTTAATGTATAAAATGGTTTTAAAAAGTTGAATAAAATCCAAAAACTAAGATTTATTAATCCATTCTAGATTAGTGAAATGTTAAATGACAACTATTAGCTTGGTTCTGCCGCTACTTGTATGTTCTTGAGGATCTTTGATGTGTGAACCTTCAGTGT
>CAZSEZ010000035.1:0-23773 GCA_964606015.1 uncultured bacterium | reverse complement strand
TGCTATTTACCTGGCTGCTTCTGTCATTTGGCTTAATTGACGACAGACCCTAATCATCAATCGCTAACTATCTTGAGTGAAGTCAAAAGACTTAGGCAAAATATTCTTCGAGAAGTTGAGGCAAATAATCATAACCATCTACCCCGATCTGACTAATAATCTGGGGACGGAACTGCGCTAAACTCGAACTAAAGCCTGCTTCCCCTAGTTGACCTTTGGTAATAGAGATTAAACCAGCACTTTTGCGCCATTCACTAGAGTTTATTTGGTGTAAGAGATACATACCCAATGAACCATAATAAATAGTTTGATCGCGATCTTCCAGACTGTAATAAGCTTCTGCTAGATAGGTATAGCTTAAGCCTTGTAAATAAACATCTTGCGCCATCTGAGCTAGTTTTGCTCCTTTTTCCAGATAGGCGATCGCAGATGTTGGTTGAGCCAAGATTACATAGGCAATACCCAAGCTATTGCAACCCAAAGATTGACTTTGCACGTCTTCAGTTTTTTCTGCTAATTTTACTCCCTGTTGTAAATAATTAATCGCTTCGTCATAGGCCTCAGTATTCATCGCGTCGGTTTGTCGAGCCAAAAATACTTTGCTGTAGCCTAGGTTAACCAGAGCATTAGTCTCGCCTAGCTTGTAGCCCCCCTGACGTGCTGAAATTAGAGCCCTCTGGCTGTAGCTAATGGCTTCTGAATATTCTTTGTTGAGGACGCAAGTTCGACTCAGGTGGTTGAGATTAGCAATGACACAAGCAGTATCTTGGGCCTCTGAAGCGATATCCAAGGCCTCTTGATGAAAAGCGATCGCTGGTTGATATTGACCCAAAATTTGCTGTGAACAACCAAGCAACGTCAGAATGCGGGCTTTTTCCTGAGTTTCTGCAACATATTTAAGGGGTTCCCCCAGATATTCCAATGTATTTTGTAAGTATTCTCCTGAAAAAGAAATAAAGACCCCACCGTACAGAGGGAAATCATCGCGACGGGCAAACATGCGGAGAATTTGTAAGACCCTTTGAAAACAGCCCTCTTTGAGTTGGTTGCTGACACTAATGGTTTGAGATAGTTGCATCCAGATGGCAGCAAAAGTGAGAAATGTACTGTAAGAAAGTTTTTTGCCAAACTGGACGTTGTAAGGTTGTTTATCAAACCAAGTAACTAAACCCTGTTGGGCATACTTAAGCAGAATAGCTAGCTCGACCCAGCCTGTTAACTCGATTTTGTTAGTTAGCTTGCCTAGCTCCTGAAGATCCTGCTGTTCGGCAAGAGTTTTAAATAGTTCTTTGGGCAAGGGAGCCGTAACTTTTTTTTGCCAGATGCGCCAAGGATTAGGTTTTTCACGGGCAAAACCGATACTTGCAGCAGATTCGTACATCCAACTAATGAGATCGTCTTCGATCTGGCTAAAAGCAGTCAAGCCATTACTAATTCCCGCGGCAATTTGCTGACAATTATCTTTAGTCTCTATTTCGTTGAGATTTTTGGTAGTTTCTGTGATTTTTTGGCTTAGCTTAGCTAGGCGATCGCGACTTAACGGTTCTTTTTGATTGGGATCTATCAGTCTGATAAAACTTGCAAAGGGATTTGCACTAACATTATCCAACAGTTGCTTAACGCTGCTATCCAAGACATTCTGTTGCTGATTCGCTTTCTGCCATCTCTGATACTGAGTATCTATAGTTTCTAAAGCGCGGTAAATGCGTTTTGCTTTCAGCTTTTTGTCGAGCTGTTGCTCTGTTTCTGCCATTTTCTGCGCTAGACAGCGTTCAAAGATTTCTCCTGTTCCTTGGTCAATGCCTCTTTGCAGCATGATAAAGACTCTTTCGGTGGAGGCAATTTTGCCTTCTAGAGTTTTGGTAACTATTTGGTCGATGAGGGCAGAGTAGCGATCGGCTAGAGACATAAACAAAATAAAAGAGTACGAATGCTTATTACTTATAACTTATTACTTTTTACTTGCTACCTGATTTTTTGCTAGTGTGAGAATAAAAGCTAAGTATAGTAATCATCTATGTTCAAGAGTTGTTTAATTTGTACTGATTTTTCCGACGGCTTACATCGCTTGGTCAACTTTGTTCCTGATTTGGCTAAAGCAGGATTGGAAAAAATTGTTTTTTTTAACTGTGTTCCTCTTTGGGAAGAAGGGGACGTTCCTCGTATTGATGAGGAAAAGGTGGCTGAAGTCACTGAAAGGCTTAAATCAGCAATAACAGATGTTCCTGATAATGTAGAAGTTGCGATTGAAGTTCTTTCTGGTAAACCCCTTGATACGATTCCTAGAGTCCTCAAAACTCATCCTGTAGATGTCGTTTTCACTGGCACACCGATTCGTAGTCTTTTGCAAGAACAGTTTTTTGGTAGTACAAGTGTTGGTTTATCAAAGCTGACAGAAAAGCCTTTAACTATTATTCGTCCCCAGTTAATTACTACTTATACCACTGAAGAATTAAGATTGCGCTGCCAGCATTTGTGGCAATATCTTTTGGTTCCTTACAAAGATGGTAAATCAGGACGCTATCTAATCGATCAAATTAAGCAACGAGTCCAGTCCTGCTCTGACTCTTCTCTGAAAAAAGTTATGCTGATTTCAGTAATCGAGGAAGGCGGTAGGACTGCAATGTTGGCAGATGCCCGAATCAAAGATGCTAAAACTAAGCTTGAAGAAGTTAAAGCTGAGCTAGAGGGAATAGGTCTTGAAGTCAATACTTTGGTGAAGCAGGGTAATCCACTACCCGAAATTATGAGCGTAGCCCTGGAGTATGATATAAGTGCGATCGCGATCGCTACAAACTATCGCAATACTTTATTGCAGTGGACAGCGCCCAGCTTTGCCAATGAGCTGATGCGTCGTAGCTGGTTTCCAATTGTTTTCTTCTCACCCAAGAAATAAACCTTAACTGGGAAGTTTAAGAATAACGTAAGAGACGAAATGTAGTTAAGGTAACTTCTGTGGATGAAATTTCTCAAGCAATTTTTCAAACTTATAGGAGACCTTCCAACTGATTTCGTATCTTATCTAGTTCTGAATTAGACATCGTGGCATCTTCTGCAGGTTCTGAATCTAAGTTTTGACTATTCGCAGCTTCTTTTTCCCAGTCAGTTGCTTCCAAATTAGTTTCTGGAGGAACAACTAACTGTTCTGGTTCGACAATTTGCCAATCGTAACCAGCTTTATCACAGAATAGTTTAATTTCTTCTGAGTCAATCGCTTCAGCAGTTGGTGCAGGAAAATCCTGCGCTTCTAGCTGCATAGCAAAGCGTTCTGCATCGTCTTTTTGCTGAAACATTAAAATTTTTTGGCGGTCGCCTTCCTGGATCGTGTAAATCCCTTCGTCGTTGGTGTTGGCGTTATACAGCAATACGTATACCAGCATGGTTTGCTTCAATATCTGTTAGTAGCTATGTTGCCAATTACACCACAAAATTGAGAGCAATGAAAGTTGAGTTCCAGGATGGTTAGCGATCGCACAGATTTCGCTAACAATTGAAGTCATAAAGTCTCCGAAGTCGTTAGTTCCCTGAAAGCCACTTCTGACTATTTAAGCGTTGAACTGTGTAGAGTACCATCAAATCCAAAGTTACTCGTCGCTCATCAATCATAAAAGACTCAATCGTACTAGGCTGGTTGCCGTCGGTTGCCGAAGAAAAAGCTTTTTGTCCGGTGATGTTCTCTTCAATAAAGTAGAGATTGAATTGACGGTTGCCGCTGAGCCACTTACCCACAACCTGCCAACACTGTTCACTAGAGCTTGCTCCTTGAATGGGAATCGCTTGCTTAGTAAACATCAGCTCGATGTCCGCTACACCTTCGTCTTTCAAAGCTTCTATTAAAGCAGGAGTAAAATGCTGTTCCATAAACTCACCGAAGGGCTTGTCCTCTAACTTGGGAGGTTTAGCTTTCTTTGGTTTGGCTCCTTTTTCAGGAGGCTTTGCAGCTGTGGATTCTGGGGTTGGTTTTGTTTCTTCTGCCATGTCCGAACCAGACAAACTATGTTCTTTCTATAATTGTTTCTTCATGGTATCAGACTCTAGATTAGGCTGGGTGAAAAAAGTAATTCTCCCAAAGTCAGCTTGTAAAAGAAGTAGGAGTCCCAAAAGACATAGCTATAGATGCCAACAACACAGATGGTAATAGCGATCTTTAGTCTGGTTAGTTTGGTTGAGCTAATGTAATTGAGCCAGTGAATTATGAACGGTGTTGCCAGATAGTAAAAGGCACCATAACCAAAAGTCTTGAGTACCAGCTTAAAGTAGATACTGTCTACTGCATCTATCGTTTGAGTGGCCACAGCAATCAGAAATATACCCAGCACAAACTGCACTAGATTATTGTCTAGTAGAGACAATAGCTTGGCATTGTCCTTCTTTCGTTTATTCATTTATTCTAAAAAGTTTTTTCGCAGCAGCCTTGTGTACCGCAAAAGTATTATTTAAGTAATCATATCTAGATGTGTGAGTGATTTTCGTGAAGAGTCCAAGAATTTACTGAGATTTTTGAGCCTAAAGTGTGTCTTGAGAGAATTAAAAATTTAAATGTTTTGTTTGAATTTACGGGAAATTACTTGATAGATTTGTGTGATTGTAATGATTTCCGAAAAACCTACTCTTCCCAATTACGAAAAAACGAATAATTACCATCTACTCAAATGGAGTATATTTCCAAAAAAAAGTCCCCAAAAATGAGGACTAAGAGAGTTACAGTTATCTCAATGGGTTTACCAAGAGCGCTTATCTTCTATTGTTTTCACGGGGTCTAGCTTTATTGACTTTGAGCTGACGATCCATCCATTCTGCACCATCTAACGCTTCGATTGCTTTATCTTCTTCTGCTTCTGAAGACAATTCTACAAATGCAAAACCTCTTACATTGCCAGTTTCGCGATCTGTAGGAATATGAATGCGTTTAACAGTTCCATATTCACTGAAAATCTCCTCTAAATAGCTTTTTTCAACTTCATAGGAAAGATTTGCAACATAAATTGACATAGTTTTTGTTCTCTCACATTGTGTGTAGTGTTTAGAGAGACAAGATAAACAAGAAAAGCCTTCGCTCAATACCCGTCAGGCATAACCACTTAATACTGAATTAAAACTTAATCGGTTTTTTCTTGGTTCTCAGATCACGAGCATAGCAGTTGTAGCTCGTCTCTTCTTTATAAGCTAGGAATCTTTTTAGAGATCGAAAATCCGACCTCAAAATTACAAACCTCTAACTCGCCCTGAGGATTGTCGCAGGGCTGACCCTCTCGTTAATATTCGTTAACTATCTATCATAAAATCCTGTAATTATTGCAGAATGTAACCTTAGCAGCACAAAGCGGGTAGTTGTGAATTGTTTGCTACCTCGATAAAGTAGAGGTCAAAGCATGCGTTCGCCCTCGTAAGCGTAAGCAATATATAAGTCATTCAATATCACAAGATCGATAAATGGTAGATAGCCTTAAAAAACCAAAGTTTGACGAAGCTCGTCCTGGTACCAAAGTCCCCGCCAAAGAGACAATCCTAACTCCTCGTTTCTACACTACAGACTTTGAAGAGATGGCCAATATGGATATCTCTCTCAACGAAGAAGAGTTACAGGCAATCTTAGAGGAGTTTCGGGTTGACTATAACCGCCATCACTTTGTCCGTGACGAACAGTTTGAGCGTTCCTGGGATAACATCGACGGCAAAACTCGCGAGTTATTTATTGAGTTCTTAGAGCGTTCCTGTACTGCGGAATTTTCTGGTTTTCTGCTTTACAAAGAATTAGGTAGACGCTTGAAGGGACGTAATCCAGTATTGGCAGAAATCTTCACTTTGATGTCTAGAGACGAAGCTCGTCACGCTGGTTTTCTCAACAAAGCTCTTTCAGATTTCAACCTATCTTTGGATCTAGGTTTTCTAACTAAGAGCCGTAGCTACACTTTCTTCAAGCCCAAATTCATTTTCTACGCTACTTATCTTTCTGAGAAAATTGGTTACTGGCGTTATATTACTATCTTCCGCCACTTGGAGCAAAATCCTGACAACATGATTTATCCTATCTTCAGTTTCTTTGAAAACTGGTGCCAGGATGAGAACCGTCATGGTGACTTCTTCGATGCAATCATGAAGGCGCAGCCCCAAACTCTCAACGATTGGAAAGCTAGGCTATGGTGTCGCTTCTTCTTACTTTCTGTATTTGCTACTATGTACCTCAACGATGTCCAGCGTTCTGGTTTCTACGAATCTTTGGGCTTGGATGCTAGAGAATACGATAAAGAAGTTATTACCAAAACTAACGATACTGCGGGCAGAGTCTTCCCAATCGTTCTTGATGTCGAGCATCCTGACTTCTACAGTCGTTTAGAGAAGTGTGTTGGCAATAACGATAAGCTGAGGGAAATCGCAACTAGCGATGCACCTGCACCTCTTAAATTACTTCGCAAACTGCCCCACTACATCTCTAATGGAGTTGAGTTGGTGAAAATGTACTTCATCAAGCCTATTCGTGTTGACCAGTTGGAAGGAACTGTTAGATAGTCTTGATTGGATTGAGTAAGTACTCTTAATTTATTTGAGTTGAATTGAGGTTCTGCTTTCTGGCAGAGCCTTTTTATTTGCCTATTCGAAGATTGTTGTTTTGCCTCAATTGCGATAGCGATCAATTCATATCATAAAAATCTATATTGCAAGCACAGATCCAGATTTAGGCATTCTTAAACCAAATAATCTCTCTATGTTTTCCTCTCAGTATTGAAACTGGAATAAATAAATAAAAAAAGGTTGGTACAGCTTGACCAACCTAGAGTAAGATTCAATTTTTTGTATACAACAACTTTGTATTGTTTAAGCTTCTAACTTAGCTTCTTCTTCTGCAAAGTCGTTGTCAATCATTGCATCAGCAGCAGATTGCTCGGTTCTAGCTTCAGCAAAGAATGCAGTATAGAGCCAGCCGGCTAGAACTGCGCCAACAATAGGAGCAACCCAAAATAGCCATAATTGACCAACTAGTTCTGTCCCAGCAAACAAAGCAACTCCAGTACTACGAGCAGGGTTAACTGAAGTATTGGTAACAGGGATAGAGATTAAGTGGATTAGAGTTAGAGCTAAGCCGATCGCGATGGGAGCAAAACCACTTGGAGCACGACGGTCTGTTGCACCCAAAATAACGAATAAAAACATGAAAGTCATGATGACTTCTGTAATTAAACAAGTGATTAAAGGGTAACCACCAGGAGAGTGCGCACCAAAACCGTTAGTTGCTAGAGGGTTAGAGCCAGTAATAGCAAAATCTGGATTACCGCTAGCAATTAGATAAATGATGCCACCGCCTAAAATTGCACCGAGTACTTGAGACACGATGTAGGGAAGTAAATCTTTCCCAGGAAAGCGATTACCTGCCCACAGGCCAAAAGAAACTGCGGGATTGAGGTGACAACCAGAAATATGACCGATCGCATAAGCCATAGTCACGACTGTTAAACCAAAGGCTAAAGATACGCCAAGAAATCCTAAACCAAGACTAAAAGAACCGATATCATCGTTTTGACCAACAAATACGGCAGCTAGCACCGCACTTCCACAACCGCCTAGGACTAACCAAAAAGTCCCGATAAATTCTGCAAGATATTTTTTCATCTTTCTAAGTGTATTTTCTAAAAGATAAAGCTCAAATTATTGATCTGAGTAAAATACTTGTAGTTATAAATACCGAGTTAAGAACACGAATATAATATCTTCTTTCTTTTTTCACTAAACTGGCTGATTTATGTGTCTAAATTAAATCGATCAGCTTAATTTGTTATCTAAAGATTGCCAATACCATAAATAATTTAACTAGACTCAATATAGTTTTAAAAATTTACTTTTGGATTTGCTACTGTCATATTCAATTGGAAATCCAGCTACTAAAATCTGAATAAAACTATTTATTTCGCAAGAATTCTTTTGAGTTTAAACCAAGCAGACCGCATTTTCCAGAACTTACTAGTTTCCATTGCTATAACTAACTGTCTAGCATCTTTTAGCTGTGTTTGTGATTGAGCTAGCTGAGTTTGTAATTGAGTAATTTCTGCTGAGGTGAGGTTGCTTTTGCCTTGTTGTGATTGTTGTTGTTCGCTAAGGTATTTCGTTAATCTTTGAATCTCGTAAAATTGGTCTTGATATTTGTTGTTAAGGATGTGTAGCTCTTGTTCCTTTTCCTGGGTTTGCTCCCTAGCTTCGATGGTACGCGCAGAAATAAACTTATCAAAAACATTAGGTGGTGTAGCGAAGTGGTGCCTTAGTTCACTGTGCTCTTTTGCTAGATAGTAATCATTTAGTCCATCAAAATATACCCAGTCGTAATCTCGGTCTGCTAAAAGCTGGGGGATATTGGTCTTAACCTTTACAGGCGAATTAGGGATAGTGGCCTCAACTATAATCACAATTGGGCGGAAATCTTGCCAATCATTGCCTAGTAGGACTTTTTCTTCCCAACCTTCAACATCTATTTTGAGAAAATCAATTTGCTGAGTAACGTATTCTCGGCAAATATCGGCCAGAGTTTTGACTGGAACTTGATATGTCAGAATTGGATAGTTATCTTTTTCAGCGATCGCTTGTGCCGTTTGTCGATCAAAAGAGGATAACCCCGTGCCTTCTAGTTCATAAAAAGTTAGTTCAGATTCTATTTGACCAAGCGCAAAGTTAAGGTTAGTATCCTGTGCTCTTTGTTGTTGTAATAAGTCAAAATATTGTTTGACTGGCTCAATATTAATGCCACGCCAACCACGGTCATAGAAAGCTTTAGTGACCGAATCGTAATAAGGGTGTTGTGCCCCGACATCAATGTAAAAACCTTTATCGCGATCGCCAAATAGACGATTTAACATCACATCTTCAAAATTTTGAGAATAGGAAACGAACATACTGATCTAAGTGTTAATTGTGAATTGCCGACTTTCGAGATGTTTTTCTTTTCAGTAAATATCTTAAAAAAACTTGCAGCCTTCTTATTTCTTCTATCATTTTCTCCTGTGATGCAAGTCTTCGACTCAGCTTGTTGCGATTATTTTGTTTAGTCTTTCTTCATACAATTTACTAATTGTTGCAAATGAGTAATCTTGGAGGATTTTTTGTTTGCCAGCATGAGCTATTTTACTGGTTGTCGTTTCATCGCTGATTATCTTACGCATGAGCCAGGCCGCATGATTGATGTCAGCCTCTGCCCAATGTTGATTTTGCCAGAAAGGATATTCATTTTCCCCTACTGGAATCATTTTGTAATTTACAGGAAAGCCCGTTTGTTGGTTAACAAAATCGGTTGTGCCTGAGTAATCGGTGGAGATCACGGGTTTTTCGAGGAGCATTGCTTCAGCTAAGGTCAAGCCAAAACCTTCAGAACGGTGCAAGGAAATATAGCAGTCACAACAGTCCATCAGAGCAAAAGCTTCAGGATGACTTAGTTGTTGATTTATTAGATAAATATCTGGTTCGTCGGCAATGGCTTCTTGGAGCTGTTCGAGATTCCGATTATTGCCTTGGTGATCCACACCACGAGTTTTAATTACCAGTGCTGTAGGGACTCCAGGGTTGAAGTTACGAAAGGCTAGACGATATGCTGCGATCGCAGCTTGAGGGTTTTTGCGAGGAGCATAGGAAGATAAATCGAAGTTGAAATGAAACAAAAAAGTCTGATCCGGGAGCTTGAAATAACTGCGAGGTCTAGGAGTAAAAGGACTAAGGACTACTGCTGTAGGTAGAAAAAACACTGGTACGGATAATGCGAGTTGTAAAGAAGCTTGCACAAATCGAGAACCAGCCCAAATCTCGTTAATCCCATGTAGGTTTGCGACCCACTCTTGAGGAAACTTACTCAATTCCCAGAAGGGCATACTAATTTTGTAGCTATCTTGGCGAGTTTTGTGTCTTAGATCCTGGCGAACTAAGCCTAGCTGATCCGCGTTGACGTTATAGACCTGGATTGGAGCTTTAATCTTCTGCACCATGACATCGTCTATAGGACTAGGAGCCTGACGGGCAATTACATTAAGCAGCACATTGTAACCACTGAGCTTAACTCCTAGCTCTTGCAGACCCATTGCTACCATCCGTCCCGACTGACCGACACTGATTTCAGCATTGAGATAACCTACAACGCAAATATCTTTTGCTAGCGATCTTGGCTGTAGCTGGTTGCTATAGTTTTGCGTGATTTTTTCGACTATGGGCAAGATGAAATAATAATCGATGCCATATTCAACAGTTACACTCTCTATATACCAATAGCAAAATCTTAAGCGATCGCTTTCCTGGTTTAAATTAAATTCGCGTTGAAGATCCTGGCGTTGTGACCAAATGTAGTACATGAGGTTGGTTATTAGCCAAGGGTGATTGGCAGGAGCACTTTCGGGGATAGCCTTTGAAGGTCGATTGAGATAATGATCAAATGAATTGAAAGGATCTTCTAGCCAAGGCTGATCTAGGTCACGATAACAACGACGCATAATATCTGAGATCGCAATGCCGTTGGCAAATCGACTGTAACTGTAGCCTTTGTAAGGCTCTACTCCGTAGCCGAATTTGATTAGTTTATCGATGTATTGTTGGACGATTGCTTGTAATGCTGGTTGAAGATTACCGTTAAATCTGGTCGTATGTTTGGACAGTCTCTCTGGTTGCCCAACATTAATCCCGCTAAAGTGAAAAAATCTTAGTGGTTGTTCATCAACCAACCAACCCGTTTCTGTTTGCGTTAGTTTTCTCTGGTCGAGGTTCCAATAGGCAATATTTAATTCTGGGTTGCGGAGAATTGCGACTTTATCAGAAAAAGCAGGCAACAAATCTATGTATTTTTGATCAACAAAAATCCCTTCATCTTGTTGGTTTACGCACTGATAGCGTAATCTACGTCCCCACCAATGGAGAAAGCTAATACTTTCTTGACTATTTTTGATTGCGATGAAACCCAGATTGTAAATTCCAGATTTCATAATCCCGATATCGTCAGGGAATTCACCAAACTCTGCGGGCGCAGTGATGTGGGGGGTTATTGCAAAATTGGCTCCAGATTCGAGTGATGCGAATACAGGCGTTATGGGGGCAAACAACTCAATATCGGGATCGAGATAGACTACTTCTGTATAACCGCGATCTTCGATTAGCCACTGCATCATAAAGGGTTTAACTGCTGTGTTGAACTCCATGATGTCGTAGCGAAAGGCAAAATCGGCAAAGTTATAGATATTTAAGGTGTCTGCAACAATGACCTCAACCTTAGCAATTCCCAGCTCAATTTCTGAATCGGCACGGTCTGCTAAGCATAAAAACAAATCTGCTTCTGGATGGTGTAATTGCAGCGAAGTTAACAAAATCCTGGCATAAGGAAAATAATTCCCCGAACAGATAGTGAAAATAGCTCTTTTCGGCTGTTGGTTCATTGTTTGTGCTTTTGGGTTCAAGCTATCAATTTTTAGTTATCAATTTCAGGTTATTAGGGTTATTCAGCAGCAGTTATCATCTATTTCATTTTGCTTGACTACTTTAGCTAAGTGGTTGTTGATTGGGAATGCCTACTGAACGGGGATAGCGATCGCGAATTGACGAGTCTTTGTAGAGATAGACACAGTTGCGGATGCTGTGAGAAAGAGGCGTAAAAATGGAGTTGATATGCGCTAATCTACTGCCTAACTGTTTAGCTGCTGAAGTTAGATTTTTTGAATCTCCCTCTTCCCAATGGCCTCGATAAAGAACTGCCCAACCACCTACTTTGACCAAAGGTAAAACATACTCAGCACAGACACTAGGTTGTCCTACTGCACGAATGAGGGCGATATCATATTGCTCCCGATGGGAATTTTCCCTACCCAAACTTTCAGCTCTTCTAACTATGGCTTGAGCATTATTCAGATTCATTTTGGAGATTGCATTCTGGATAAAGGCAACTTTTTTGCGTGTTGAGTCTACCATAGTTATCGACCAATGGGGATTAGCGATTGCGATTGGCATCCCAGGGAACCCGGCTCCAGTTCCAATATCGACAACTCTCAATTGTTTCTCTCTAAGATCATCCATCACCAACTCAGGTAATAAGCTATCTCCTCGTAAAAAAGGCATGATTCCCAGCAGTGAATCCCAGAGATGCTTCTCCCAAAACTCTTGAGTTTCAGTAATTCTGGTTAAATTTTGTTTTTTATTTCCTTCCAGGATCGTAGTGTATAGTCGACTGAACAAAGCTAATTGGCTTTCAGTGGGCTGCCAATTTAAACTTTCTTGCCACAAATCCAGCATTGCTGGTAAGTCATTCATTGTTTGCTTACTGACTACTCATAAGTGATTAGTAACGATTGTTGATAAGTGCTCTTTCTATCCAATTTTTTGTTATGTATCCTGACATTTTTTGCTTAATAAAGTTTTTCTGGTGCGATCGCGCTTATTTTACCATCTTGGATTGTCCAACAGCGATCGGCTATTTTGGCTAATTCTCCTGGATCGTGAGTAACTACTAGTAATGTCCAATGTTCTTTGAGTTTGGCCAAAAGTTGTGCCAGATTGATTCGCATCGACCAATCTAACCCAGCTGTTGGTTCATCGAGCATCAAAATGTTGGGTTTACGAATTAACTGCACTGCCAAAGCTAACCTTCTCTGCTGTCCGCCACTAAGAGCATGGGGTGAGGTACTGAGTGAAATATGTTCTAATCCTACTTCTTGTAGCGCTTCAAGAACATCTTCGGATCCTAATTCGGGATGGCCAAGTCGCAATTCTTCAAGGATATTCGCCCCACAAAAATGTCGTTCGGGAAATTGAAAGACCAAACCAGCAAGCTGTTGGAGATGGAGGGAAATGATTTCTTGATTTTTCCAGTAAATGTCGCCTCCTGTGCGCTCTGCCAAACCAGCCAGAATTTCTAAAAGAGTGCTTTTTCCCGAACCACTTCGGCCAACTATAACGCCTAATTCTTGCCGCTTAAGTTCTAAGTCTATGTCTCTGAGAATTGGTTGAGGCGTTACCGGAGGATGATAACTGAGGTTTTTTAGATTTAGCATTACGACAGTGGACTTGATAAAGAGTAAGGAAGCACGATAATTGTTACGGTTACTTAGACATTTACGGATCAATCTTCAATGAAATGCCCGAGCCTATTCTAATCAATCTTGCAATGGTGTTCGAGCGGCCTACAGGAATTGCTAATTATGCCCTTAACGTTGCTCGTCATCTTGATTGTCTCAATCCCATACTTTTAACTTCGCAATCAATTAACAACTTTTGCTGTGAACCTATTCCTAGCAATATGACACCTGCAGAAGGTAGTAAAGGACATTTACGTCGTTTGTGGTGGACGCAATGGCAGTTGCCAAAACTTTATCAAAAATTAAGTGCTAGTTTAATCTATTCCCCAATTCCTGAAGCGCCCCTATACAGTAGCTGTGCTTACGTAGTTATGTGTCACGATCTGATTCCGCTAAGGTTTCCTCGTCGGACCTCTTCTCTAACTAATTATTTTCGTTTAGTTGTGCCTCGGGTTCTTCAGCAAGCTTGCCATATTATCTGTAACTCAGAGGCTACTGCCAGAGACATTGTGGAATTCTACGATATTCCTAGTACCAAAATTAGCCCAATTCCTTTGGCCTATGATGTAACTCATTTTTATCCTCGAACCGAATTAAGTATTGCTAATTTTGATTTAACCCGTCCTTATTTTCTATATTTAGGTCGTCAGGATCCTTATAAAAACTTGGCTACTCTAATTGCTGCTTTTGCCAAAATTAGAGGCTCTGTGGATTGCGATCTCTATTTGGCTGGAGCTAGAGACCCCCGCTTTACACCGCGTCTAGAAAAGCAAATCAAAGAACTAAACTTAAGAGATTGCGTTAAATTCTTAGATTACATTTCCTATCAAGATTTACCCATACTGTTGAGTCGAGCAGTTGCTTTGGTTTTTCCTACCTTGTGGGAAGGATTTGGCTTACCGGTACTCGAAGCAATGGCTTGTGGAACTCCTGTGATTACTTCTAATCTGGCATCTTTACCCGAAGTTACAGGAGATGCTGCTGTGCTAATTGATCCTTACAAAACAGTAGAAGTAGCCCAGGCTATGCAGGAAGTTGCTTTAGATAGTGAAATGAGATCGCAACTAAAACTTTTGGGCTTAGAACGAGCTAAGCTATTTAGTTGGACGAAAACAGGTAATCAAACTCAGTTAGTACTCCAAAAATTCATTTGAAGTACTAACTGAGTCGTTTCTGTCGTTTATGAATTAGATTTTGGCTATGTTTATATCAATTTAATGACGACGTTTGTTCGTTAACTCTTTTTGCAACTTATTGGAAAGTGCATAGTTGAGCTTTTGTGAAGCCTGAGGATATTTGGGATGTAATTGCAGTACTCTGCGGTATATGACTACTGCATCGTCCCAAGCATTTTGCGCTATTAGTAAATCTCCTAAATTTGCATACAAAAGAACATTTTGAGGACTGCGACTAATGGCCGCCTTGTAGCAGGAAACTGCGTTATTGAGTTTGCCGAGCTGCTGATATACTTCTGCCAAGCTTTGATAAGCCTCTAAATAATGAGGTTTTAATCGAATTGCCTGTTCGTAGCAGGCAATTGCTCTATTACGACCGCCAATTTCTCTAATAGCGTTGCCCAATAAGAAGTGATCTTCTGCAGAACCTAAGCTAGAGTCGATACTATATGCCATGTAGGTGTGTTCTACCCGACCAGGATGATTGCCAACTTTACCAAGGACATCTGCCAACTTCACATGAGCTTGAGATTCCTGAGGATTAATGCGAACTGCCTTACTATAAGCAGCCATAGCGCGTTGCCATTTTTTCTTCTCTCTATAGAGATCTCCTAATTCGATCTGAAGTTCAGCGGAGTTCGGTTCTAGCTTGATCTGTCTCTGGCATCGGCTCAGGGTTTGTTCCCAAGATTTAGATTCTTTACTGGTGTTATTGCCTGTAGTGCTATCAAAACCAAAAGCGCCATCATGGATAGTTACTGATTCAGCATCATGATTTGTCCTTCTCTCAGGCTGATTCAGAATAGCTTTTTTAAGCGTTTGAATTTTATTGAGTTGCTCGTTCACCTCTGGTTCTACAGGTGCAGAATCAACTGGTTCGGCATCGAGGACCGTGCTAGAGGCTTCTAAGACTTTAACTTCTGACAAGTTTAATTTGAGAGCTTTACGATAGTAAGCTGCTGCTTCTTGCCAAGCATTGTTCTGGGCAGATCTTTCTGCTAGTTGAAGGTACTCGGTAACTGACTCTGCTTCTTCAAGTTCTTTTACTTCACTGCTAGTTGTCGTTGACGTTTGCTTGGTCGTTGCAATACTTGGTTTTGCTTCTAACTCTTGAGCACGATGGTAGCAAATCTGAGCTTTGGTTTCTTCCCCTAACTGCTCCCAAATACCTGCTAGACTGCGATATGCTCTGGGAAATTCTGGCTTTATGATGATTGCTTTTTGATAGTACTCAGTTGCCGACTGCCATTTTTGCTGTTGAGCATATAACTTTGCGATCGCCGCATAGACTTCTGCAAGATCTGGTTGAATCTCTATAGTCTTGCCATAGCATTCCATTGCTTCAGCTGTGCGATTCATTCTTTGTAGGGCATTACCCCAAATTTTGTAAGCTTCTGCCATCTGGGGGGCAACTTTCGTTGCTTGTCTACAAGCCTTTGCCACTTCTAACCAATTTTCGCGATCGCAAAAGTCAAGTGCTCTTTGCATAAAGGTTTGAGCTGTCTCCCACTCGACTGGAGAAATTTGGCTCGAGCTCAGTTGTTTGCCAGAAATACCTCTGGTGGGACTAGCAGGTAGACTGGGGCGATATCCTATGGGAATTTCTACTTGTAAAAGATTAGCTGGCTGTTTGGGTTCTGACTTAATCGAGGCTTGAAAAGAGAAGGCACTATCAATTAAATCCAGGCTAAGTGCTGCTGAATTCCGCTTCAATTTAAGAGCCAACTCGCTATTGTAATATTTACCTTTGGCTTCACTAGTTACTGCCTCAATAACAATTGCTTGGCGATAACAAGAAGCTGCCTCGTTGCTTTGGCCTTGCTTGTGTAGAGAACTTGCCAGTTTCTTGTAGGCTTCTGCAACACTATTTTGCTGCTTGAGATGACTGAGCAACTGCTCGTACGCTTCGACAGAATCGTTTCCTTCTTTGATCTTACTGTCGTAGGTAGATATAGATTCTCTAAGTCTGCCTTGCTGTCCTATAAACTCCTCGCCAATTTTGGATAAATTAGCTGTATTTATGTTGTCTATTTCCGACACTTCATCAGATACTACGGCTGTCAGAGAAGATTGGGTCGGCTCTTCTGCCAATGGCTTGGCCTCGTCAGATTCACTACCGATGATGTTTTGAAACAGCTTGAACATTTTGAAGCCTCAGTACTAGCGAACTAATCTTATTAGGAAAATTGACTTTAGAAACTCGACAATGAAAATAAGTCTTTTCTTTACTTAATCATTCTTACTGATTTTTTCTAAAAAGTCATGATAACTTTCGGTATATTCACCTAATCTTTACTTAAAAGATAATCCGCTTGATTTTAGCTTGTTGTGAGTTAACAATTTTGTATCGCTTGAGTGATATGCTCTGTTAGATTTGCCATCCTAATTTGCTGGCATCAGTTTTTTGTCTTGCTAATAGTCCTATGTGTATGAGCTCTTGAATGAGCTGAGTTTTAGATTTCGTCCCAACCTCCGACTCCTGAAGACATGACATAGCTGGTGACTCCTGCTTCAAAAAAATTAGCTTTGGTATGACCCGCAGATTTGGTGTCGGAAAATCGTTCTAAGTGTTTGTACGGACTCTTTTGATAATCTGCTTCTGGATAAAGTGGTTTTAGACCGATCGCTCTGAGACGTATATTTGCTAAGTACTTAGTGTACTGTTCTGTACTTTGATGAGTGATTCCGAGAACGCTATCGCCCACGATATGATTTGTCCAACGACATTCATGTTCTACTGCCTTGGCAAACATAGCGTAGATTTGTTCTTCGCTATAAGGAAATAGTGCCATCGCTTCTGGTAGGAGCTTTTGGTAAAGCCTGACATGAGATAGCTCATCACGGTTAATCATTTTAAAAATGTCTGCACTTCCTGGCATCAGCATCCTTGAAGCTAGATTATAAAAGTAAATAAAACCGTTATAAAAGTACATTCCTTCTAGTAAATAGTCTGCTAGTAAGGCAATGAAATAGTTTTCGGGGCTGGGATTATCGATTTGTTTTTGGTAGATGCTCGCGATGAACTCGCAACGATCTGCCAAGATATCATCGGTACGCCAAAACTCGTAAACTGCTCTACGGCGATCGCTAGGGATTACTGTCTCGATTATGTACTGATAACTTTGATTGTGCATTCCTTCCTGGGAAATTTGTTCGGCAATGCACAGACTGACTTCGGGGGCTGTAATGCAACTTTTGATATGAGGTAGATTACAAGTTTGTACCGAGTCAAGAAAAGTTAGATAGCTCAAAATCCCATCATAGGCATATCGCTCTTCCTGAGTAAGATTCCAATAGTCAGTGACATCTTGAGTTAAATCTAGCTTTTGCGGGATCCAAAAGTTTTCGCGCATTTGCTGGTACAAGCCGATTGCCCAGGAGTAGCGGACATCGTTTAATTGCATCAGATTGGTAGTGTTACCAAACCAAATAGAGCGATTTTCAATTGTATCGTCGCCATTGGGGTTAAAAATTGGATTAGGTTGCATATGTTGCAGAAATTACTCAACAAAGAGATAAAGACGCTACCTGTAGGGTAGGCCTTGAAAATTTACTCTAGATATATTGTAGCGGTTATATTTTTTGAGGATGAAACTTTCTTTGTTTACTTAAGGAATCAGGTCGAGATAGGTAATGATGAATTCCTGAATACAATTCAGCTTTATAAATGCGATCGCCTAAATAAAGTTCATAGAGAAAGGCGGAACATCTGGTAAATTAACTAAAGTTGGCAAAACCAAGTATGAGGTTTGTCTTCAGTAGTCCTAGTTAGTTAAGAGCATCTGAATGCATATAGCCTGGTTGGGTAAGAAATCACCATTTTGCGGTAACGTCACCTATGGTAGAGAAATAACCAAGGCTCTTTTAGGTAGAGGACACGAGGTAAGTTTTTTACATTTCTCACAAGGGAAAGAAGAGACTCAGCAGGAGTTTAGTACACCAGAAGTCCAACTGCCTTTTCTCTATAAATCTCAGGTTTATACCATCCCTACTCTCAAAGCAAGTAAGGTTTTTATGCGTTCGTTAGAACAGCTCAAGCCAGATTTAGTACATGCTTCTTTGACTCTTTCTCCATTAGATTTTTTGCTGCCAGATATTTGTGAAGAGATGAATTTACCTTTAGTGGCAACTTTTCATCCTCCTTTCGATAGCAAAATCCGTAATTTAAAATCTAGTACTCAATATCTTACTTATCAGCTTTATGCACCTTTTTTAGCTCGCTATGATCGTACTATTGTTTTTAGTGAGATCCAAAGGGATCTACTAATCAAATTAGGCGTTCCTGCAGCTAGGGTAGTTGTTATTCCCAATGGTGTAGACGAATCAAAATATGCTCCTGGCTGTTCCGATCTTAAGTATCAATTAAGAGCCAAAAAGCTGTTTGTCTATCAAGGAAGAATTGCGACAGAGAAAAATGTCGAGGCTTTGCTGAAGGCGTGGAAACTATGTGCCCTAGGTCGTGATGTCAAGCTTTTAATTGTTGGGGATGGCCATCTTAAATCAAGTCTGCAACCTCATTATAAGGAGGAACACAATATTCTTTGGTTAGGTTATGTTGCCGAAGAAGCTCAACGGATTGACATTTTGCGTGCGGCAGATGTTTTTATCCTACCTTCGTTGGTCGAAGGTTTATCTATTTCTTTGTTAGAGGCAATGTCTTGTGGCGTGGCTTGTATTGCTACTGATGCGGGAGCAGATGGTGAAGTTTTGGATCGGGGTGCAGGGATTGTAATCGATACTCAGGAAGTAACTAGCCAACTCAAGACATTATTACCTTTATTAAATCAACAGCCAGAAATGGTTACTTTGCTCGGTGATAAAGCACGAAAAAGGGTTTTGGAGCGTTATACCCTATCGCAAAATATTACGAAGCTCGAACAGATGTATGCACAAGTGGCTAAAGTTCATCCCCTGCCAGATAATCAGATGCGGGTTAATATTGTGGACTGTTAGCCAGATGACTTGATGAGTTTTGTTAGCGTTATTATTCCAGCCTACAACGGAGCCGTATATATAGAACAGGCGATCGCAAGTATTCTTGGCCAAACCTATGGCAACTATGAAATTATTGTGATCGATGATGGCTCTACAGATGATACCGAAAAGATCCTTAAACAATACCCTATCAAGTACATCAGACAGAATAACCAGGGTGTAGCTGGAGCCAGAAATAAAGGTTTAGAATTAGCTAATGGTGAATATATAGCTTTTTTAGACCAGGATGATTATTTTTTACCTCACAAGCTAGCTTATCAGGTTGGCTTGATGGAACAGCAATCTCATTTGGGAATTGTTAATAGTGGTTGGCAAATTGTCAATGAAGTAGGAATTTTGCAAGCAGAAGTAAAGCCTTGGCTTAAGCTGAAAACTTTGACTCCGCTAGATATGGTAATTTGGAAACCTGTTTTTTTGGGGGCAATGCTGTTTCGTCGCTCTTGGCTAGAGAAAACTACGGGCTTTAATTCTGATCTAGAACAAACTCCTGATGTTGAAATCTGTTTGCGTTTAGCCGCTCTTGGTTGTTCTGGAGGTTGGATTGAGCAGGCCACTGTGGCTTATCGTCAACATCAAAAAAATGCTTCTAAAGATACTCCGTTTCAGGTTCAAGAGCTTAACCATATGCTTGGAAAGTTTTTTCTATCTGAAATAGTTCCTCCAGAAATCAAAGCCATCGAGAAAGAGTCTCGTTATCAAAGTTTGGTTTGGAGCGCCTGGCGACTATACAACACTGGCCATCTAAATTTGATGCATAAATATTTGATAGAGTCTCTAGAATACAGTAATCGCCCTTTAACTGAGGTAATGATGCAATGGATTCGTGCTTTTTCTCAATACTCAGAAGAATACGGTAAAATCCTAGACATTCGTTCTTTAACTAGTTGCTCACAATGGCAACAGCTATTACAAAATCTTTTGGCAATGGGGCGTTCGCAAAGGTCTTTAATTAATAAAATTGTTGAGTTTCGGAAAACGCAGTAATCATCGATTGAGTTTTGATATTGGTGCAAATGAACTGGTTTGATCACAAAATGTATCTGTTTTTCTCTTTTTACTTCTAGTGTCTAAGTTGTGAATTTAGTCCAATGAGATCGCGAATACAGATACTGTCATGAGAAAGAGTACGAGGTCTCTAAGGTGCCATGGATAAAAACTACGTTCTCTCTGCAAAAGTAGAAGGAGGGAAAAGAAAAATACCATAATAATGTCCCACCTTTGTTGATGCCTGTTGAGCGTAATTGCAACCTAAGACTTCATGGGATAGAGTCAGACTGAAATATAGGAACTCAAAACTGGCAACCTACTGAGTGGCCGCTCAACGATGATTTATTCCGTTCTCAATCGGACAGAGTCACGGTGAGAAGGTAGTCCTTCGGCTTCAGCTAGAATTTGAATAGTACTGGACATTTGTTTCAATGCTGTGTCCGAATACTGGATTAGGCTAGAGTGCTTCATAAAAGTCTCTACTCCTAAGGCAGAAGCATATCTTGCGGCCCCAGAGGTCGGTAGAGTATGGTTGGGTCCAGCCAGATAATCTCCAACAGCTTCAGGTGTCGCATGTCCGATGAAAATGGCTCCTGCGTGACGAATTTGTTCAACTAAACTCCACGGGTCTTTAACTTCTAATTCTAAGTGTTCTGGAGCAAATAGATTAGATAATTCTGCTGCAATTTCTAAGGAGTCAACAACGACGGCTACACTGTAATTAGCGATCGCCTTTTCTGTGAGATGTTTACGAGGATGTTGTTCCAAGAGCCGGCTTACCTCTTGCTGAACCTTCTGTGCTAAGGTTGCTTCTGTAGTTAGTAGAACAGCAGCCGCCATCGGATCGTGTTCTGCTTGGGCTAGAAGATCCACTGCGACATAAGTTGGATTCGCAGTCTCATCGGCGATCACTAGTACCTCGGAGGGGCCAGCAAGTGAATCGATACCCACTGTTCCATAAACCATCTTCTTCGCCAGCGTTACATAGATGTTTCCTGGCCCTGTGATCACATCTACTTTAGGGATAGTTTCTGTTCCATATGCTAAAGCAGCTACTGCTTGAGCACCACCAACTCGATAGATTTCTTCGATGCCTGCTTCTTGGGCTGCCACTAAGACTGCTGGGTTGATTAACCCTTCTTCCCCCGGGGGAGTAACCATGATGATTCTTGGAACCTGTGCCACCTTGGCAGGAATAGCATTCATTAGCACTGTACTGGGATAGGAAGCTCTTCCTCCTGGAACGTATAAACCGGCACGATCTACAGGTGTGTAACGCTTACCCAGAACTACTTCATCATCCCCAAACTGAACCCAGGATTTTGGTACTCTCTGACGGTGGAAAGCTTCAATTCTTTGGCAAGCTGACTGGATTGCATGAAGTAAATCCTGTGAAATCTGTTGGTAGGCAGCATCCAACTCTGATCCACTAACCCTTAACTGATTTACATCGATGATTTGCCGATCAAATTTAGCGGTGTAATCGATAAGAGCACGATCGCCTTTGTGGCGAACTGTTGTAACAATTTCTTTGACAGCCTTTTCTTGAGGTCCGATCTCACCATTAAGAGTGCGATCACCTATACGCTTGAGTTCTATCTCTGCTTCTGGTTGCCGATCAATTATTCGCAGCATTAAGTACCTGTTTATTCGTTAGTCGCTACTTTTGATACTCTTAGCTTAGCAAGAATAACTGTTTGACCGTCATAAATTGAAATAAATAATTTCTTTTCACTACGATATCTAGACATCCCAAGCGTCCCGACTATTCGTTTCAAATACCCTCGTGTCCAAATTATTTTGACATTGTCTCTCTAACTCTGCTATATTGAGAATTCTGATCTATTTATATTAACTCTAGATTACCCTTACAGCTAAAGAACTTCTCAAATAACTATTGTGGCTAACTCTAAATCGGCAATCAAAAGAATCGCTATCGCGGAGCGCAATCGCTTAAGAAACAAGGCTTACAAGTCTGCTATACGGACACTAACAAAGACATACATCGCTGCTGTTGAAAGTTACAGTGCCGACCCAACCTCTGATAACAAAGAGGCTGCAAGCAAGGCTATGTCAGCAGCCTACAGCAAGATTGATAAGGCAGTCAAGCGCAACGTTCTACACCGTAACAACGGAGCACGTAAGAAAGCTCGTTTAGCAAAGGTTATGGCCAAAGCAACTGCTTCTTAGATATCTGCTAGGTGACTGTATGTAGTGTTTTGGTTCGGCTAGTCGAATTCCGATTGGTACTGGGTCATACACGTAAATAACTAGTCACTACAGTTTAGTAATTTAAAGCCAGCAACGCACCACACTTATGCAATTGATCGATACCCATGTGCACATCAACTTTGATGTATTTCAGGGAAATCTTAGTTCGCTAGAACAACGTTGGCAAGAGGCAGGTGTAATACATTTAGTACATTCTTGTGTAGAACCAAGTGAGTTTAGGGGGATTCGATCATTAGCTGATCGTATACCCCAATTGTCGTTTGCAGTTGGTTTACATCCTCTAGATGTGGCCCAGTGGACAGAAAGAACATCTGCTGAAATCGAGCAACTTGCGCGATCTGATTCCAGGGTGGTGGCTATAGGTGAGACAGGCTTAGATCTGTTCAAGGCTGATAACTATCAACAACAGAGGATCGCTTTAGAGTCTCAGTTAGATGTTGCTTTAAAGTTGGGTAAACCGGTGATTTTCCACTGTCGGGATGCAGCTTCTGAACTTAAGGATGTCTTAACAGAGTTTGGGCGCACTCGCGGTGAGATTAGCGGTGTTATGCACTGCTGGGGAGGAACTCCTGACGAAACTCGTTGGTTTTTGGATTTAGGTTTCTACATTAGTTTTAGTGGAACTGTAACTTTCAAAAAGGCTGAACAAATTAAGGCCTCAGCTAAGATTGTTCCTAGTGATCGTATCCTTGTGGAAACGGATTGTCCTTTCCTAGCCCCCGTTCCTAAAAGAGGTAGAACTAATGAACCCTCCTTTGTAAAGTATGTTGCAGAGCAAGTTTCTACGTTGAGAGGAGTTGATTTGGCAGAGTTTGCCGAGCAAACAACTGCAAATGCTTGCCGCCTATTCAAGCTAGATATAGCAGCTTGAAAACGAAACGCTTAGTTTCTCAAGTTATCAAGCTATTGGCGTTTTTGGCAGAATAATTTTGAAGCTTTAATTCTAATCTTATTTGAAGGAGCTAAATTTTAATTATTTTATATTTTTGATTTCCGATCTTGTCTGCTCATAGCGTATATGAAGCATTCTGAAAAGATAGTTGTCTTTACTCACCGTTTATTGTGTCGCAACTGAGAAACATCTACCAGTAGTTACCATCTCTTATGACTAATATTTCCCACAGTCTATTGCCTGACCTAATCGAAATCCAACGCTCTAGTTTTCGCTGGTTTCTCGAAGAAGGTTTGATTGAAGAATTAAATAGCTTTTCTCCTATTGCCGACTATACAGGTAAATTTGAACTGCATTTTTTAGGGGAGAACTACAAGCTCAAAGAGCCCAAGTATAACGTTAACGAAGCGTAGAGAAGAGATAGCACCTACAAAGTGCAAATGTATGTTCGCACTCGTGTGATCAATAAA
>CAZSEZ010000034.1:0-24895 GCA_964606015.1 uncultured bacterium | reverse complement strand
GAAAAGAATTGATGTTAATCATCAATTGATTGCAAAATAGTGAGCAAAATGAGGTTTAACACTTAACCTAATCGGAAGTCACATAAAGTATATCGAAAGAAAAAAAACAAATAAGTTAACTGAGAGAGATATAACTTAATTACTTATAAACGTTGAATATCTGCTAATAGTAACAAAGCCATAGAAGTAGAAACAATATTGAGCTGTGTAGCTCCAAACCCCCCATAAAAGTGCGAGGTTAGCCCTTTGGTTTTGTCCATTTTGGCAGGAGTTACGTTAGAGAAACTAGAATTAGCGTTTCCAAATTGTCCTGTAGTCAGAATAATACCTAATACTCCTGCTACAGTTGGCGCTGCGATGAGTGCGATCTCACCAAGCTCTCAAGTTACAGAAGTACAACTAGCCATTTCTCATAAGATTTTTGCTGCGGTGAGAGAAGTCGTTACTGTTCCCGAATATCAGATGAATGCAGTAACTGGCTTGTCTGGTTCTGGTCCTGCCTATGTAGCTTTGATGGTGGAGGCTTTAGCAGATGGTGGGGTAGCAGCAGGTTTGCCTAGAGCGATCTCCCAAAAGTTAGCAATTCAAACCGTTCTCGGCACGGCACAATTACTCAAAGAAACCGAGCTGCACCCTGCGGTACTCAAAAACCGTGTTAGTAGCCCTGGAGGAACAACAATTGCAGGGGTTTCCGCTCTAGAAAAAGCTGGCTTTAGGTCTGCTGCTATCAATGCAGTTCAAGCCGCTTACCGACGTTCTAAAGAACTAGGTAGCTAACAATAAACTCATTTCCAATCAGTTTAGAGAATTGGAAACTGTAGTTTCAGGGGTTGTTTGTCCTTTGAAGTATTGATAGGTAATACGCGAGATTTCTTGGATCATCGCTCTGGCTTGCGGATCGTTATCTGGTCTTTTAACCAAAACAGAAGCGATGTAACGTTTACCCGTAGGAAGATAAATTAAACCACTATCACCTAGAACCGATTTGATATCTCCTGTTTTATGGGCAATAGTAGCATCAGGTTCTAAACCTTGAGGTAACAACGTATTAGTCCGAGTCTGCTTCATGATCTTCAAGATCTGCTTGCGAGATTCAGGAGAAACCAACTCCCCACGATCAATTTTTAATAAGAGATTACTCAAATCTTCAGGGCTAGTAGTATTAGTTCCCGTAAGGTCTGGTAGTAAATTACGGATGCGAGTCTCTGCCAGCCCCCATTCTTGAAATTTTTGGTTAAGTTTACCAGCGCCACCAACCCGCTCCATGATCATGTTAGTGGCAGTATTATCGCTCACGGTAATCATGCTAGTCGCAGTTCTCAAAGCACTGTATTCAGTACCCTCTGGTTGATATTGCATATAGCCAGAGCCACCACCAATATTCTCTTTGCTAGTAGCCAATTTTTCTTTAAGGCTAACTTTACCCGCATCTACCTCTTGGAAAAACGCTACGAGAATCGGTAACTTAATCGTACTGGCAGCCGAAAAAGAACTGGTTCCAGCAATACTGACAAAGCTTTTATTGGCGATATCAGCAATAAATATACCTGCCTCTAGATCAGGATACTTAGCTTCAAGCGCCATCAATTCTTGTCTCAGAGGATCGATTTCCTGTCCAATAGCGGAGAGAGAAAATAATTTTTCTAACTTAGCCACCTGAGAACTTTGGTTACTCTGAGTGATGGCAGGTTGATAGGTGTTGGGAAGCGAACTTCTCAGAGAGCTTTGTTGCCAAGAATCAGCCCAAGAAAGTCCCGAACCAATTATCGTACTAATACCAACAGCAAATACAGCAACCTTAATCACCAAAGATAAAGGAGAAACCTTAGTTCTGGTTTTAGCGCGCCTAGAAGCAAAAATGTTAGGCCTTGAAGCTGAATTTTGCAACCGAGGCCTCAAAAGATTAGCTTGGCTAGGTTGCGAGGATCTAGTTTGTGGGGAGTCTACTGTTGATTTTGCCGATTGCAAGTTTTGAGAAGAATTCCGAGATTTTGCAGCTGATTTTCGTCTTCTTCTCTTGATGGTAATTAAAGGCTTTGGCTTAACTCCTCGATTCACGCTCTCCGACTCCTACCTGTTAATTTGTGGCTTGTAAGTTTTAGATTTCAAAGTCTGATTCAAGAATTTGATTTTTGGGCGATCGCCCATTTAATTTGACGCAACATGCCTCGCAGCATAGATACTTCCTCAGGTTTGAGGTTAGAGCGGTTGTAAAGCCTCCGCCACTTGAGCATCTTGGCGGTTTTGGTATGGGGATAAAAATAGCCAATCTCTAAGAGAAGGGATTCTAGATCCTCATAGTAAGCTTCTAGTGCCTCTACAGGAGCATTTTCTGTAGATCCAGCATAGCTAGAATTGCTCAACACGCTAACATAAGGAGCCGAATTGTCAAGCTGACCAATATAGGACTGGTATAGTTCATAGCTGCATACACTGACCGCTTGAGCCAAGTTCAGAGAAGGATATTCAGGGTTACTGGGAATCGTAATAAATCGTTGTCCATAGCTTAATTCTTGATTACTTAAACCACGATCTTCAGGGCCGAAAATCAATGCCGAACTGATATCTGCTTCAATTAACCAGGGCAAAGCTTGTTTTGGAGTCTCAAGGTTGGTGGGAATCGCCCGAGAACGGGCAGTAGTTGCGATCGCTCTCTGACAATCCCCTAGAGCTGTGGGTAAATCCGAAGCCACAATGGCCTGATCTAAAATATCTTGAGCATGGACAGCCATCTGTCGGGCCTCTTCTCCTTGATGATCGCATTTGGGATTGACCAACACCAATTGAGTCAGCATCATATTCTTCATCGCTCTGGCGATCGAACCGATATTTAAAGCTCCTGCTGGTTCAACCAGAATGATTTTGACTTTTTCCATTGTTTATTCTTTATTTTGCAGCGTCTGTTTATCTTACTGAAAGACTTGTCACTATTGCTTTTAAGGCTGAGAAAAGCCAAAACTAAGAAAAAGTAGCAAATATCGGTAAGATCTAAAGTCTGTCAAAATTTAGCGATTTTCAAGGAATTACTTGTGTCTCAATTTAAAAATGTCACTGTCATCAAAGAAGTCAATGCCTATTTTGAAGGCAAAGTTACCAGTCGTACTGTAGTTTTTGCCGATGGCACTAAAAAAACTCTGGGGGTGATGTTACCTGGAGAATATGAGTTTGGTACAGATAGTCCAGAAATCATGGAAATCATGTCGGGAGATCTCGATGTTTTGTTGCCTGGAGCTAATGATTGGCAAAGCATCACTAGCGGTCAATCTTTTGAAGTACCTGGAACGTCTAAGTTTCAAGTCAAAGTTAAAGCGATCGCAGATTACTGTTGTTCCTACGTCTAGTATCAGGAAACATCTAACACTATTTCAGCTTGCTGTGAATCGCTAACCAAACACAAGGAGGCTCTGAAGAAGTATAGGTTACGCGGTGTTTTTGGTGAGCTGGGATTAGTAAATAATCTCCTGTATTTAAGCTAATTTCCCGGCCGTCTTCATAACCTAAGCAGGCGGTTCCCTGGAGCAAAATCACCCATTCATCGGTTTCTTGGTCGTACCATTCTCCTGATGGGGTAATTTGTCCTGTAGAAATAATACGTTCGAGCTTAATGTTTTCTGTGGAGATGATTTCTTCAAAGATCTCCTGATTGGCGAGGCCAACAGGAAGTTGGAAAATATTCTTGATAGTTATTGGTTGATTACTCATTAATTGAAAAGTACTGTGATCGTTGGTATCACAATATTGAATCTAAACAAGCACAGTTCTTCTTCGTATCTACGAAAAAAGTTAAAACAGCTATTTACTGTTAGATATTGAAGAAATCCAAACTTTGTCAACACGAATGTATAAGCCATGAGAAGAAGGAGAAAAGATCGACAGCAACATATCCACACATCCAATGTTGCCTTGTTTAGTGCGATCAAAATCAGATTTTCATTAAACAAGATCGGACTTGTTCCCCAGCTTTGGTGAGACAGATGAAAGGAAAACCAGAACATCGAAAATGTTTAAGTCTTACTTATCGTCAAATTAAATACACAGTTCTGAGCTTAGTAAAATATGAGTTGCCTAAAAAGCTAGAAATCAAAAAGCTAGGGTTACAAGTTTTATTTAAATCAAATGTAACCCCATCAATTTCTAGGTTAATCTTTAACAGCTTCTAAAATACGAGAATAATAAAAACTAGTGCTAGTCATATCTTTGCGTTCGATGTGAAAACCATTATCCAGCAAAATCATGACAATTTCGGCTTCTTTGTGCTGATAAGCACGAGTAGTCTTAGAAGGACCAGGGAAAAATTCGCCAATCTTTTTGAGGATAGTTAAACCCAAAGTCTTGGGAGCAAAACTCAAGATTAGTCTTTGATTTGCCAACGATGCCAAATGAGAAATCATTTTTGCAGCATCTTCAGTTGGATAGTGAATCAAAACATCCAGACAGATTACTGTATCGTAACTACCTTGGATCGATTCGAGATCTAGAGTCTCAAATCTCACTTTGCTGGGATCCGCTAATAATTTCTGTGCTTTTTCTTGAGCTTCCCCTACCATCATGGCCGAGATATCGCTCGCAAATACAGTTGCACCTTCTTGAGCTAAGGGTAAAGTCAAACTACCCGTACCACAGCCAGCATCACAAACAGACATAGTAGGTAAATTGCCATCAGCCTTGAGCCAATCTACAACAGTATCGATAGTTTGCTGGTGTCCGACGCGGATATCTTTTTGGACTTTATTAACGTCTTCGGTTTCGCCGTAAATTCTGCGCCAGCGATCAAATCCCGTAGCATTAAAATACTCTTTAACAATTGCTTTATCGTTAGTTGCCGTCATGAAAATTATCTATATTTTTATGAATCCTGAAAAATTATTGTATCCTGCCAACTCTACGCAGTGAAAGATTTTGCAAAGATTCGGCAACAACCAAACGACTCTACGATAAAACTATACGTGCATGAATCTTGAGACGGTGACGTTAGCAATTATGCCTGTTACCCTTGAGTTCATCGATAAATCAAGATATCGGACATTGTATAGGAGTTTATTTATATGGAAGTTGTTACTTCAAGCCTGATGCTCAAACGCCCCATTACAGTAAAAGCGATCGTCACTGACCGCTGGAAAACTGAGGTGCAACAGCAACTACAAAACCAAATTGGTCAATTAGATCAGCAAATTCAGCAGCTAGAAGCACAAGCAAAGAACGCTTTAGGAGAAATCCAAAAGCAGAGCAAAGACCCTAGCAGCCCTGCAGTAGTCAAGCAGATTGAGAATATAAAAGGTCAAGTTACTCAGAAAAAAAGCGAATTACTTAATAAGAAAAACCAGTTACTTCAACAATTACAACAAATCCAAACCTTACAAAACGATCAAGAAGTAGTTCAAGCTCAAATGGAAAGCTTCTTCCGTATTGAAAAAGGTGACAATCTTGTCCAAAAACTTAACGTAGAGGTAGTACTTCGCGATGGTATCGTTGAAGACATTCGTGGCGAACTATAACTCTTGTGATTAGTTAGTAATTGTATGTATAGTTAGTGGTTAATTTGCTTACCCTAGGTATTTACAAGAATCTCGCACCGAAGTTCGGTCAAAAGGTTGAGCTAGATTAGCTTCTATTTTTTTCTTCAGTTACTAACTATCAACTATCAACGTTAATGTCTCAGGTAATTTGTCTTGGTGAAGTCCTGTTGGACTGCATTGCTGAGAATTTTGGGGTGCCAATTGAGCAAGTGAAATCTTGGGCCAACTACATTGGTGGAGCACCTGCAAATGTAGCCTCTGCGCTTGTAAAGCTGGGGATTGCTGCTGCTTTTATTGGCTGTGTTGGTGAAGATCCCCTGGGTGATAGCATTTATCGCTACCTAAGTCAGCAAAGAGTCAACATAAGCGGAGTTCAAAGAACCGCTCAGTTTCCCACCAGACAAGTGTACGTCCTAAGATCTCTTCAGGGAGATCGCTCTTTTGCCGGTTTCAATCAACCAAATCCTAATGCTTTTGCTGATAGCTATCTCAGCGCAACTGAGCTACCAGAAAAGTTATTTAGCAATGCAGATTACTTAGTATTAGGAACTTTGGAACTAGCCTATCCCCAAAGTCGAGAAGCAATCTGGCATGCGCTAGAACTAGCAGACAAGTATTACCTGAGAATTGTCCTAGACATAAATCATCGGCCTGTATTCTGGCAAGACATTTCCACCGCTAAACCTCTGATTCAAAGACTATTGCCTAGAGTTGATTTCCTCAAGCTTTCTGCTGGGGAAGCCCAATGGTTATTTGCAACCACCGATGCCTTAGCGATCAGCGATCGCGTTAACTCTTTAGAAGGGGTTATAGTTACCAACGGCTCAGCAACAGTTAACTATTGCTTTGGCGATGTGATAGGCACAGTTCAACCCAAAGTTGTAACCGTAAAAGATACTACAGGGGCAGGAGATGCCTTTGTGGCAGGATTTATCCAACAGCTTACTCAATACAAACTAAGCCAATTAGAAAACCCTGAGATAGCAGATGAAATAATTACCTATGCTTGCGCTGTCGGTAGCCTTACTACCACTTCTGTAGGTGCGATCTCCGCCCAACCTTCTATCGCAGAAGTCATAGAGTTTTTGGATTCTTAGCCAAAATAACGCCACAGCAACCAACCAAATCTTCTTCTAGCTGAGTTATGAACTAATGAACCAAATAGCAACTCACGCCAGATTAGGGAAGCAAGATACTCGTTAACAAAGCGATCGCTAAGCCAATAACCAACTGCAACTATAAAGCCTAAAATAGATACTTTCCATAGCCAAGATAAGGGAAGAAATATAGCGATTAGCAGCCAAAAAATAGCCAAAAGTATTGTCAAAATAACCGCTAAAAGTTGGCTCTTAGGTTGGTAATTAATTCTTAAACGATTGCAAATATGTTCAATTAACCAATAATGTTGGTTGACTATAGGCTGCAATAATTCTGGTTGTTGTAAATAAGTCTGACAAACTTCTTGTCTGATTTGACCTTGGAGAGAAATTTTACTGCGAATCACCGCTGTAGGCTGAGACTGCCGAAGGTGATAAGAGGTAAAACTTAAAAAACCACCCACTGAGCACTCCACGGAAGGGCGTAAACTGTAGTAGCGTAAGTCCCCCAATAACTGAGGGGATAAATCGGGAAATGTTTCAGATTTAGGATCTTGTAGTTCGCGATCGCTAAAATAAAAATCTATCTGAGCGGGAATCTTTGTCTGGGGTGCAATTTGGCTTTGTGGAAGTTTAATTAAGACCATAGTTGATCATCACAATGAGGGGCAGGAGTTTTTTCGCCAATCTCAGAAGAGGTTTTTAGTCACCAAGCTTGGGCAGAGTTCTCTTGGAAACAACATCTAGCTATTTTTGTTGTCTTTGCACCACTTCAGTGACAAATTTTAGTAGCTTTTGCCATTGTCTCTCCCCTACCGCAAGACCTTGTTGATGCAAGCTAACAATCTCTGCTTGTTGAGGATGATCGATAATTTTCGCCGCATAGCGATTACTAATTTTGCCATCAAGTCCGATATTGGTTTGAACATAAGTGATGGCAGGAGATGCACTGGTTGATTCTGGACGAATCAACTGCCGATTGCGTTGGTCTAATAAAGTTTTAACTTCTAAGAGCTTACGTAAAACAGTCGTAAATATAGGTTCTGATAGTAGATCTAGTAACGGAGCATTGTCCCCATTATCATCCATGGGAGGTGGTAAACGACAAGGTAAATCCTCCCAACTAGTCTCATCACTAGCCAATGCAGGTAAATCTTGCTTAACTGCTGCTACTATTTTGGAATCTTGTTCATAGCTATTGGGATCCATTAAAAGCAGAGCATACTGTAGCTCTAGTTGACGACGTAACGTGAGGTAACGATCGCGTAGTGAAGGATGAACTCCAGACTGAACCAAAAAAGCAGGAGAAATCTGATAAATTGCCAAATAAGCTTCAAAGGGCACAAAAACTTCTGGCAAAATCTCATCTACAATCGCGGTGCTAATTTCGATACTAGAAACCTCTCCCAAAAGAGAACTAATAGAGTTTAACCATTGGTTGAGATCCGACTGCGCTAAAGAATTATCTTTCATCATCTGTTAGATCGAAATCAATCTGTTCCAAATCAAACATTTTGAGGCTAGATTTTTCTGCTTCATCTAATCCTGCTTCATCCAGTAAATCGCCCCAGTCATCTTCTTCTGAGGGATCCTGTTGAACTGGTGATTCTGGTTGGTTAATCATAAAATCTGGCTCTACACTTGGCTCCAGACTAGACTCAGGACTTTGTTCAACATTCGACTCGACATCTTGGGGAATGTCTGGTTCAATATCCAACTCATCCAAAGTAAGTAGATCATCCAACATAGAGACATCGTCTGGATCTTCCTCTTCTTCGGCAAAGAGGTAATCAGGCGGCAAAAAACTACTATTAAAGCTGTCGGGAATTTCTTCAATGCTTTCAGTCGACTGACTAGGCAAAGCATTCGTAATTTGCCACATGCCTAAAGCTGGGACATTTTCCCCGCGCTGCTGTCTTTGCAACAAGGTTAAAAGACGAAACATTTGCTGTAAGCTTTGTAGATTTTCACTTACTGTTTGATGGCTACTAGAAACACGATCAAGATGGAACTGTTGCAGAGTGAAATAAAGCTCATCATCAATAGTCGATCTACCAATTTCGTTAACGATCTCCCCTTCCACCAGGTTTACATGAGTTCGTAAACAGTTAGTACTTTTAGGCTGACTCTCAACTTCTAGATCATTGGTTTCTGGCTCTGCAATCCAGGAAGTAATGTGTAGCTGAGGAGTATTGCCCATCGCGATCGCAAATGCCTCTTGGATTTTGCCCTCTCGAATAGCTTGTTTGAATTTTTCGCTCGGTTTCATTGATTTAAGGCTTGTTCTAGACTGCTATTTTTTGAAAATCTCAAAATTAATTAGTAAATTAGTTATCCGTCTCATCTGAAGGCACTTCTCCCTCCAGCAAGATAGGAGTCTCGATAGTTGGCGGAATCTCTGCCATGACTGTTTGAGTTTCATTGAGCATGGCAAACATTGACTGTAAACTTGCCAGATTATTCAGTAGAATCTCTCTTCCTTTGCGCACTTGTTCTAGATGGAGCTTTTGCAGCTGATCATAAGCAGGATTGGTAGCAAACTCCCGCCCAATCTCGTTATCAACTTCACCATCAATCAAGTTAATCCGCGTTCGCATCCGATGACCAGGCTGAGATTCTTGACCAGGTGAGTCTGCTTCATCAGTAATCCAGGTCGTAATGTTGAGTTCGATCGCTTCACTCATCGCGATCGCCATAGCATCTAGCATTTCCCCTGCTGCAATTTTGGCTCTAAACTCATCCGATGCACTCATGTTGTAATTCCCCAAGTAGACTAAATTTTACCCTTGCCAAAAAGATGTAATGCTGTAGCCCAGCTCATTTATCATGTCTGCCAAAACTGGCATACTCAAACCAATTACGTTACTATGACAGCCCTCTATTTTCTCAATAAAAAAACTTCCCTTACCCTCAAGAGCAAAGCTCCCCGCACATTTTAGAGGCTCTCCTGTAGCGATATAGTCCTCAATAATGCGATTACTAATATTAGCAAAATAAACTTGTGTCGTAGCGCAGCGAGTAATAATCCTTTGTTGCACCTGATCGATCAGGCTATGCCCTGTATGCAATAAACCAATGTTACCTCTCATGGCTTGCCAACGTTCAATCGCAACCTGGGAAGATTCTGGCTTGCCATAAATTTCTCCTTGGAAACTGAGTACGGAATCACAACCTAGGATTAGAGCGTTCTGGTAGCGACTCTGTACGACTTCAGCTTTCTTGGCTGCTAGGGCTTTGACCAGTTCTACCGCATCTACCAACTGAATTGAGTCTTCGTCAAAATCACTTTTACATACTGTTGGGTAAATACCAGCAGTCTCTAACAAGCGACGACGAGCGGGAGAAGCAGAGGCTAAGACAAAGGAAGGAACATTTACCAATTTCTACAGATCCCCAGAAATAACTTCAATTCTAGCCAGGGAAAAAACTGTAAGACTCTCCTCCCTGACTATAAAATAATTACCTTACAGTAAAAGACTTAGCCGCAATTTCAAAGGTTTCCTTTACTTTTGACCAACGCTTTTCGGTAGTAGACAAATTGAAGGTAAATAACTTACCACGACTCACTGCTACAGAAGCAATATTATGTCTGGGTGGTTCTCCTGGATTTTCTACCTCGTACTCCAAAATATAGTAGGTTTTGTCTCTACCTTCTCTAGCTTCCGCAGAAATAAAATCTGTCTCGCGATCGCTATCGGGAATATTATTCGCTGCTTTAAGGAAGCGGTAGCCTACATCGGTTGGAGTTCCTAAATCTTCTAGTTTTTTGCCTTCAGGAACATCACTAATAATGACGCTAAGGTTCTCTGTTCTCTCGATCAGGTCACGATAAACCAAGTCAACTCCTGTAGAAGCATTTTTAACGGTCACAGGCAGCCAACCATTAGGATACAAAAACTCATATCCCTGGGAAGTATTAACATAACTCTGCAAACCACTAACTCCAGCAGAACAACTAGTAATTAGGGTCGTCAGAGAAATTAAGCATAAAGTTATGAATAATCTCAACATTTTTGGTACTTTTAACCTTATTTATGGATCGAGCACGGTTTCAACAGATTAATTTTACGCTAAATACGTTTCATGTGGATTAGGTATTGAAATTCGCACAGCTTCTCCGATCCCTATAAAGCCCTTATCTTTGCTAAGCTTTATTCAAATCTTGACTCAGTAAAGAGCGATTACCTTCACTGGCAATCAAGCCACAAATGAAACTCTACTAAGTCCAATTATTAGAACCTGGTAAACTCACTCTTAAAGCTCCAGACGAAGAACTATCTAAATCCAATACTAAGCAATTACTAAGCAATTACTAATCAATTAAGCTAGTGACTCAGCTAAGATCATCTTGACTCATTTTACTCAAGCTACTCAAAAGTGATTGATTGGGTGAACTCTTTTTCCTTTAGTTGAGTTTTTCATTAGTGTTAAAAAATTCGCTCGTTTCCCATAAATCTCCCCACATAGTAAGCCACTGTAGAAAGTTTTTTTGGCTACATCCTCTATCCATCGTCATTATCTGTTGCGCACTAATCATACCTTGCTATCAACGTGTTGATTGGACTTTAACTTTTAATCTCAATTGGTACGAAATCTTCTGGCTGATTCCCTTGCCTTTTGCTTTAGTCTCATTCTTGGGACTATGCTTGCCTCATCGTCGAGAATCTAATCTGGCAAAATATCCATTAAGAGAGTTAGGCACTCTCTACATCTGTTTAGTAACTAAAGGTACTAATCAAAAAATAGTTGAGAACTCTTATTGGTTAATGAAGTCTCTAGAAAGTGAGCGAGTTCGTCTAAGAGTCGTATCAGATCGCCCCCTCAATGTCCCTCATTTACTAGTCCCCAAATCATTTCAAACCAAATTTGCCAAGTACAAAGCCAGAGCCTTGGAATTTTTTAGACTCGAAACTCAGCTAAAAGATAATGATTGGGTTTTGCATTTGGATGAAGAGAGCGTAATCGATCCCCAAGGAATTGCTGCTTGTATCGACTTTTGTCAGCGATCGCCGCATTTAATGGGTCAAGGAAGTATTCTCTACAACAACCGCAACTTTTGGCGACATCCTCTAATTGCCATTGCCGACTGTATCAGAGTTGGTGACGATCTAGCACGGTTCTATTTACAATTTGCCTATTTACATAAGCCTATTTTTGGGATCCACGGTTCATTCCTATTAGTTAATGGCAGGATAGAAAATGAGATTACTTGGGATTTGAGCGATAGCCTCACAGAGGATTATGAGTTTTCCGTCGAGTACATGAGACGTGGTCATACCTGTGGCTATGTTGATGGTTTAGTACGCGAACAAAGCCCTGAGTCGATTGTAGATTTCCTCAAACAAAGACGCCGCTGGATGGTCGGAATTCGCAGTATCGCTAAACATAGTGGTTGGGCGCGAATGTGGACTTTAATTTGGTCTTTTAATCCAGTTATTTTGGGAGTTGGTTTTGCATCCACTGCCAACCTCGTTGGTGCAGGGGAGTTAACCTCTTTTATGGTATTTATTCCCATAACCTTTATCACTACAGTTTATTTATATCTCTATCTCCTAGGGGGCTTGATTCAAGATTTGGACAGAGGTAGTAACTTTTCTCGAACCCTACTTCATCTAATTGGAACAAGTATTTTTTATCCTCTAGCTTTCGTCTTAGAATCTGCCGCAGTGGTCTGGTCTTATGTTTCGGTAAGCAAGCGTATGGGCTTCCAAATTGTCAGAAAAAACTAAAATCTATTACCAGCTAATTTGAATCAAAATAAAATTCAAGCGATCGCAAGTACTACTTATTAAGCAATCTTGGCTAATAGCTAGGGGCAAAAGCAAATTGGTATCATTCTAGTAAGCTACATTTCCAAGTTTGAGTATGCAGGATTTCTTTTACCCAGATGGCTTTAAAGATTTAGTTCCAGATTCTTTTACTTGTCCTTATCAAGGAAATACCTGTACCTTTAACATCAAAAAACATGACACCTATCACATCATAATTTGTGATGATTGTACTGAAAGATATTGGTTAAATGGGAAATATCCAGCAAGCGAAAAATTATGTTTTAGCAATTGGTTATTGTCAAAGAGACTCAGATACACAAGATTCTCAGCATCTATTAATAACTGGATTAATGGTTATCGTAATACTATCTACGTAAAGCAGATTCAGAATACTGCCGATAAAAGTTTTACGCTCAAACAATCACAAACAGAGAAGCATACTCAAGTTGCTTTAAGACAAGGAATTAGCTTTAGTCTTACTTTAGATCGACTCATTCAGAAAAAGCAGATAATTACAAACAAGCCCAAATTCAATAAAGAGCAACTATTTATTCTTGACCGATATCTAAGTAAAGTACCCATCGTATCCAGAGTGTCAGCCATGCAACCATAAAACAATCTGAGAAGACAAGAATAGGAAATTTAAGAAAGATATTTAAGTTTATTGCTCAAAGTTCCCAAGTATTTGAGAGAGATGTTATCCACGCTATTTTAGCAAACTTTGATCTGGAACATCAAAACTATCAACGTAAAAGTAAACACAAGTATTAGACTAGGAAAGGGACAAAAAGTGTTGTGTCTAAACAATTAATATGTCAACAGCTATTTCCAGAACAGCGATCGCGTTATTGCCAACTAATTTGACTGAGAATAAAACGTAGGCGGTCATAATCATCTTTTAAGAGCATACTCAAGGTTCTGCCCACCTGCACCAACCAAGTTCGGTTTGCTTTACGCAAACGAAATACTTCCCTGATAGCTGCTGCAACAAGAGACTCCACAGGAATATCTCGAACCTGCAAAAGAGTCCGCAAAAAATCCAAATCTTCCGTAAAGTGAATCACTTCAGCTGCGGAGCAACGATAAACCCCCTGATGTATCTGAGGTGGACGAGGCGGTAAATACTGATAAACTTTTCCCAAATTGGCAACATGACCGTTAGCGCCATTATCAGATAGTTCATAACCAACAATCGCAGCCTTAAATTCGGTCTTGAGCATGGCAAAAATCTGGGGTTGCTGTTCGCGTAACTCTGCTAAAGACAAGCCCAAAGCTCTAGCTCTGTGCACCGAATCAATAGGGATAGTCGTCACATAAGTAACAACGGAATAAATCTTGTTGCCCGATTCTTCATCAAAGGATTTGATCCAACTACCGAAAGGGGGCATTGGCGGAAACTTGAGGTCTTCGGGTTCCAAGCACTGGGCTGTGTAGTGAGTTGTCGCCGTTTCGATTACTTCACCAATATGATTTTGGGCTCGATCTTCAGTAGAAAATTGCGGTAAAGGTAAACGCATTACTCTCATCCTCAGTAACGATAATTGAAACTAACTACCTTATTTTTTCTCGCTCACCAGATTCCCTAGCTCTGTAACAGTCAAAGTATGTGACTTTTCGGTAGCTATCCCTTTAGGTAGGGTTTATTTTTTCTTGCCTTTAGTCAGATCTACGGCTTCAAGTTCAGAGAGGTTAAAAGTTACTAATTTGTCCCAGTTCCCGCCTTCAAAGAGAACCGCAACCCGACCGTCATCAATTCTTTGAACCAATCCTTGATAGTTGTAATAAATATCATCGGAGTTAGTCACTTTAACAGTAGAGCCTGGCAATATAATCATCTATCGAGAATTAAGCTTATTTAAAGGTTTCTCTACAAATGATACCGCTTTTGTTCTGTGTCGGAAGATTTTCTCTTTCTGGATCAGGGGGATATTAACAGCTATGGTTATTAGAGAATTAATTTACGGAATCCGAGATTGAAATATAGAGATGGACATTAAAAATGGCTTTGTAGATGCAGTGGGCAATACTCCCTTGATTCGCCTCAACAGCTTTAGTGACGAAACTGGATGTGAAATCCTAGGAAAAGCAGAATTCCTCAATCCTGGTGGTTCAGTAAAAGATAGAGCAGCTCTCTACATCATTGAAGATGCCGAAAAAAAAGGTCTACTCAAGCCAGGAGGAACTGTCGTTGAAGGAACAGCAGGCAATACGGGAATTGGCTTAACTCATATCTGCAATGCCAAAGGATACAAATGCTTGATTGTCATCCCTGAAACTCAATCTCAAGAAAAAATTAATACACTCAGAACCCTTGGTGCAGAGGTGCGGACAGTTCCTGCCGTTCCCTACAAAAATCCCGAAAACTATGTCAAAGTTTCAGGGCGTTTGGCAGCAGAATTAGACAATGCAATTTGGGCAAACCAATTTGACAACCTAGCTAATCGCAATGCTCATTACGAAACTACGGGTGAAGAGATTTGGCAACAAACTAATGGCAATGTCAATGCTTGGGTAGCTGCCACAGGTACTGGTGGTACTTATGCAGGAGTGGCAATGTGCCTCAAAGAAAAAAATCCTGATATCAAGTGTGTCGTTGCCGATCCTATGGGTAGCGGTCTATATAGTTATGTCAAAACAGGAGAAATCAAACCTGAAGGTAAGTCGATCACCGAAGGTATAGGCAATAGTCGGATCACTGCCAATATGGAGGGAGTTCCTATAGATGACTCTATTCAAATCGACGACCCTGAATGTCTCAGAGTAATTTACCAACTACTACGCCAAGATGGTCTGTTTATGGGAGGCTCAGTAGGGATTAATGTTGGTGCTGCCTACGCTTTAGCTAAGGAACTAGGTCCAGGACACACTATCGTTACTGTTTTATGCGATAGCGGTTCGCGCTATCAATCTCGTATCTACAATCCTGAATGGTTAGCAGAAAAAGGCTTAAGCATTGGTTAGCAATGTAACTTGATGAAATGGCTAGTAGGCAATCTTCAATTAGCAATCTAGATAGTTGATAATTCCCTAATTACTTAGCATCACATGTCGATGAATTTATCATGTATTTGAAATTCTAGTTTCAACCTTGACTAAAGCAATACACGCTTAAAAAGAGGTAACTGGCCATTTTTCATCACTTACAGCCAATTGTTCTTCTTCAACGGCTGCAAATAGAGCTTGAAAATTTCCAGCTCCAAACCCTTGAGCTTGTTGTTGACGTTCGATAAATTCGAGAAAAAAGGTAGGCTGGCTAAATATTGGCTTAGTAAAAATTTGCATCAAAATAGCGCTAGGTCGGTTTGAGTGCCAATCTACCAGGATTTGCTGTTTTTGGAGTTGTCGCCATATTTCTGATGACAGTATTAGTTGATTACTCTTCAGTTTTTTTTGTAGCCTGAGGTAATAGACCAGTGGGATAGCTAGAAAAGGAACCCCAAGATTACGCATTGCTGCTACATCTCGTAGTAAATTACTACTACGCAAAGCTAAGTGCTGGATACCAGACCCACGATTACAGTCAAGAAACTGTTGGATTTGCGAATTCTGAGTGGTTGGTTCGTTGATATTAAACTGAATTTTACCCGTTTGATCCCTTAATGCTTGACTGAATAAACCAGAGCGCTCAGTAGAAATATCAAAAGTTTGCTGTACTTGCCAACCAAATAACTCCTGATAGTAATTAACAGCTTGAGTAAGCTCACCTTGAGCTACATTTAACACTGCATGATCTACTTCTTGCCAATGAAAAAGATTGGGTACTCTAAAGTTCGAGTCACTCAATCTCCTTAGCTTACCGTTAGAAAGTACATAATAGCGATCGCTACTATCCCCAGCAATCAAACTATGCTTAAGAATCCCCCAACCTCGAATCACCATATAGGCAACATCAGCTTTATTTTGTTTAGGTTGTAAAACCTGGTTAGCAGAAAGTTCTTGAAATTGTTCAAGGTCCCTAACTCGAAAACTTAGATCTGCTACTCCCTCGGCATGTCTAGCTAAATAATGGGCTATGGGACTGCGATCGCTTAATGGAGCAGAAACTATTAACAAAATAGACTGATATGCAATTGTGATCGTTAAAGAATCTGCATCTTGATAGCGATCGACTACTTGAAATCCCAATTTTTGTCGTAGCCAATCGCTAGTTTTAATAGCATCAGTAACATAAAAATGGATGCTATTTATTTCCATAATCATCAACACTGATGTACTTTAATTTATTTAGTTGCAGTTAAAATGCCATAACGAACCAAGCCATTGCGATAGCCCTTACTCATAAGGTTGAGAGATAAAGCCGATTCAATAGTTTTCCAGCCAGCCTTAACCAACTCAGTCATAGTTGCAAAATCAAAAGCAGAATCAATTACTTCGTGCCAGAAAGGAGCTACCGCAGTCGACCAATCATCAGTCTTAATTTCACCAAATCCACAACTATTAGCAATCTGTTTGTATTCAGATAAAGCAATGATGTACGGCAAACAATAAACGCGATAAATTTCTTTGAGATGTTTAGTTTCGGCCGTAGTCAGATTTCCGACTACAGATGTTTCACGATGGCACCAAGTTGCGACAATTAGCTTGCCTCCTGGTTTGAGCACACGATAGCATTCGGCCAAAAACTGCTCCTTATTGGGCATATGTTCGCCACTTTCTAAAGACCAAACTAAATCAAAGGTACTGTCAGCAAAAGGCATTACTAGAGCATTAGCTAATTGAAAACTCACTTTTTGCTCCAAACCCAACTGAATCGCTCTTTCTCTTGCCCGAGAAACTTGCATTGGCGATAAGGTAATTCCTGTAACTTCAGCTGCGAATTTATCAGCGAGATAAATGCTACTACCACCGATGCCACAGCCAACATCTAAAATTGCTTGGGGCACACTCTTCGCAGCTATCCCCGCAAAAGCTAGCAACTCTTCAATTAATTCTATCTGCGCTTGGCGTCGCTCTATCTTATAACTGCCATTACGTCCGTAGTAGCCATGGTGCATGTGCTCACCCCACACTTTTTCCCACAAGTTACTCGAAGCGTCATAGAAGTCACCTATCTGTTTGTAAAGCTGCTCACTCACCTTAGGTCTAGCCTCCGCGGGGTTAACTATTACTATCATTCATTGTGTTCGAATTTTTTGTGAAGCTAGTACCCTGCTTAAGATAACAATGCTACTCACTACAATCAGCAATAAAGAATAATTATTCGTTGCAAATTCAACAGAAATGTATCCTCAGCTCAAGCTATTTAAGTTTTGTTTTATGGAAAGACCTTGCCCCAAATAATTATGCTAATGATTAAAACTGAAGACACTCATTCGCTAAAAAGTTCAATCCAATTTACTAACCACAAAAGCTTCAGAGGTAGCAAAAAATGGTGCAGTCTACTTCCCAAAATAGCCAACAACTTTTTAAGATCTTGGTAGCAGCAGCCTGGATAGATGGCGAGGTACAAGCAGCCGAAAAAACCTATTTGCAAAAAGTAGCTCAAGCTAGAAATCTCCTAGAAGATCGCGAAATCCGCAATTTACTGACAATAGAAACAGCAATCGACTCGGAGCAGTGCTACCAGTGGCTTCAGGAGTATCTAGGCGACAATCCTACATCAGAGGTATACCAAAATCTCTTAGCTGAAATTGCTGGCCTAGTCTACGTTGATGGCGATATTGCTGAAGCAGAAGCCAAACTACTAACGCAACTCCAGAGTCTCGACCCCAATAATCCCCATTCTCGATCAATTTTTAAACCAATCCTGAGACTAGTCAGACAGCTGTACCATAAACACATTAGTCATCAGTAAATTAGAGTTTCTACAATTTTTATGTCCCAAAAAGTAATTATCTACACTGACGGAGCTTGCACAGGAAATCCCGGTGCTGGTGGTTATGGCGCAGTTTTAATCTATGGCGAAGACCGACAAGAAATCTCTGGAGGCTACAAACTAACCACTAATAATCGGATGGAAATGATGGCAGCGATCGCTGCATTACAATCTCTCGATGCTTCTTCTAGGGTTACTTTGCATAGCGACTCCAAATACTTAGTAGATGCAGTAACTAAAGGCTGGGCAAAAAAATGGCAAGCTAACGGCTGGATGCGCAATAAAAAAGACAAAGCGAAAAACCCCGATCTCTGGCAAGAGCTATTGGAGCTATGTCAGCAACATGATGTAGATTTTGTCTGGGTTAAAGGTCATGCAGGTATTCCAGAAAATGAACGCTGCGATCGCTTAGCTGTAGCTGCAGCGAGAGGAATCAATTTACCAGCAGACAAGGGATATGCTGCCTAAAGCTATCTCTACAAAGTGTTTCGGAAAACCGCATTGAATTAGGAGTTTCCGCTGTCATAAAATGAACACATAGTTTACACCCCCAGAATTAACAGGTTCTGGGTTTATTTAGGCACAGTTGTAGAGTTATGGGATTTTTCGATTCAGAAGTAGTACAGCAAGAAGCCAAGAAATTATTTGATGATTATCAATCTTTAGTGCAACTTGGCGGAGCTTACGGGAAGTTTGATCGTGAAGGCAAAAAAATGTTTATTGCCCAAATGGAAGAACTGATGGAACGCTACAAAATCTTTATGAAGCGCTTTGAACTTTCTGAAGACTTTATGGCACAAATGAGTATCGAACAGCTTAAGACCCAACTCGGCCAATTTGGAATGACTCCCCAACAGATGTTTGACCAAATGAATCAGACCCTAACTCGGATGAAACAAGAAATAAGGGAATAAGGAATAGAAAGCTATACATTTGAATACTTTGGAGCAAAACCAGGTCTCCGAAACTAGATAGCAAATACAGGATCTAGAAAAATGCACACCACAGATGTCAACCGATGACCGTAAATTAAAAAATGGTCATTAACATAAATTTTACTGAAAGCCAAATATAGATTTCTAGAGCTGATAAATTGATCGTATTGGAGGATTAAAAAGACTACAATCTTTTAAGGTTAAGTTATCTTTACTCTTCACGATGCTCAAGAAAATTATTACGGTTCTTACCGTGATGGGAGTTGGTTTACTTGTAGTAAATGTAGATACCTCCGAAAAATCCAGGTTAAATCAATCTCACGCAACAGAAAACAGCAGTATTACGAAGACTGAGTTTGGTCTGACTGAAGATAGTCAGAAAGTTTATCTCTACACCTTAACTAATGACAACGGTCTAGTAGCTAAAATAACCAACTACGGAGCGATTCTGGCTGAATTACACCTACCAGACCGTCATGGTGAACTAGACGATGTAGTTCTTGGATTCGATAGTCTAGAAGACTATTTTGCAGCAAATCGCTATCTATATTTTGGGGCAATTGTTGGTCGCGTCGCTAACAGGATTAAAGATGCTCAGTTCACTATCGATGACCAGGAATATAGCCTAGCGGCTAATGCCTCTCCTCATCACATACACGGTGGAAAAAAGGGTTTTGACAAGGTAGTTTGGCAAGTTGAACCCATTCAGAGTGATTTAGGGCAAGCACTAAAACTTACTTATCTCAGTCCTGATGGAGAAGAAGGCTATCCAGGCAACTTGAAAGTGACAGCAGTTTACACTCTTACTAAAGATAATGAATTGAAGCTAGAGATGACCGCTACAACGGATCAGCCCACACCCGTTAATCTCGTTAATCATTCATACTGGAACTTGGCTGGTCACAACAGCAGAAATATTTTGGGACAATATTTAAAAATCAACGCAGATAGATATACCCCAAACAACGAAGAGGGAATACCTACAGGAGAAATCGTATCTGTTAAAGATTCACCATATGATTTCACTCAGTCTCGGTTAATTGGTGAGGGAATGAACCAGCTTAGAAATACCCTCAAGGAAAATTATCCAGGTGGCTACGACCTCAACTATGCCTTGAATGGAGAATCAGACGAAATAAAACTGGCAGCTACTTTACACGATCCTCCATCTGGTCGGAGAATGGAGCTTTACACGAATCAGCCAGGAATACAGTTTTTCTCTGGTAATTTTGGCAAACTTGAAACACTAGGAAAAGAAGGTGCTATTTATCAGAAGCATCAAGGTTTGTGTTTAGAAACTCAGTACTTTCCTAATGCTGTCAATCAACCTGACTTCCCCTCAGTTATTTTGCGCCCAAGTGAGACTTATCGACATGTAATGGTGCACAAATTTGATACTAAGCAAAATAGTAAATTAGGGTCAATTCCTGCTCCAGATGCCAAAGTTGAAAAGATAGCAGAAGGCTTTAGGTTTACTGAAGGACCTATCTGGCACCCTGAGGGATTTCTATTATTTAGTGATATTCCTGATAATACAATCTACAAATGGCAACCAGGAAAAGAGACAGAGATTTTTCGTCAACCTTCTGGCAATGCTAATGGTAATACTTTAGATAATTTAGGACGTTTAATCAGTGCCGAACATGGGAATCGTCGTGTATCTTTGACAGCAGAGAACGGAGAAATTTTAACTTTAGCTGATCAGTATCAAGGGAAAAAGTTAAACAGCCCTAACGATTTAGTTGTTAAATCAGATGGCAGTATCTACTTTACCGATCCTCCTTATGGAATTAAATCAGAACAAGAAGAATTAGGATTTTATGGTGTTTATCGCCTCGCGCAAGATGGCAGCTTAACTCTACTAGTAGATGATTTTGTTCGTCCGAATGGAATTGCCTTTTCTCCAGACGAAACCAAACTATATGTTAACGATTCTGATGAGGGACATATTCGCGTATTCGATGTTCAGTCAAACGGAACCTTAGCCAATGGCAGACTTTTTGCAGCACTCAAACCCCCGAGTGAGCAAGGAGCAGCCGACGGAATGAAAGTCGATATTGAGGGTAATGTTTACAGCACTGGGCCAGGAGGAGTTTGGATCTTTGCTCCAGATGGCGAACTGTTAGGGATTATTGAAACTCCCGAACCTCCTGCAAATATTGCTTGGGGCGATCGCAACTATAAGACTTTATACATTACAGCCAGAAATAGCATTTATCGCATTCGCTTGAATATTGAAGGTATACCTTAAAAATTCTTTACTGCACGGAACATTTTTTTCTGAGTATTTTCATAAAGCTCTTATCCAACACTAGCGTTAATTAGCTCTCTTAATCCCCAAATTGACTTCTTCAATAAAAGCTTGACCAGTGTCGGCAATCAACATTTTGCTGTCTCCTCCAATATCCCAAGTTGTTAGAACCAAGACTTGGATACGAAGTTGCAGTCGAAATCACCTGCTCTTGACGTTGTAAGTACTATCGTCAATTTATTTAAGGTCTAGGAAATTTAGAAGCAGCAGGAAAATACTGTACTGGTTCATTTTTCAAGGCTTCGAGCATAAAGGAACGCCAAACAGGTGCAGCATGGGAGCCACCAGTAACCCCTCTACCAAGAGTTTTATAATCATCATTACCGATCCAAACAGCCGTAGCTAGCTGAGGAACATAGCCAACAAACCAGACATCCCGTTCAGATGAAGTTGTACCTGTTTTCCCCGCTGCGGGACGGCCGATATTTGCACCTTTCCCTGTACCCTCACTAATTACTCCTTTAAGAACACTGGTGACATTAGCAGTTGCCCAAGGATCTAAAAGTTTTTGTGGTTTGGGTTTATTTTCAAGCAGGATGTTACCTCTGCTGTCAGTTACTTGCAAAATCATCGTCGGTTCTGAATGCCAGCCATTACTAGCTAGGGTAGCGTAAGCCCCCGCCATTTCTAACGGTGTCACCCCAATTGATCCTAAAGGAAGAGAAATAACTGGCTGTAGTGGGCTTTTAATTCCCAAAGCACGACAGATTTCAACAATTTTTTCGAGTCCTACCGCCTTACCTATTTTCACCGCAGGAATGTTTCGAGACTGAATCAGAGAATCTCGAACAGACATTGTCCCTTTGAAATCCTTTTTCCCACCATAGTTTTGTGGTCTATACCAACCAGAGGGTACGCGGTATCTTACAGGTGCGTCCTCGATAGTAGTAAAGGGAGTGAATTTCCCACTGGCAAAGGCAGCATAATAAGCAAAAGGTTTAAAAGAAGAACCTGGCTGACGGCGGGACTGAACAGCGCGATTAAACTGACTATCATCATGATCGATTCCTCCCACTAAAGCTTTAATAAAGTGAGTTCTTGGATCTACTGCGGCCAAAGCTATCTGATCGGCACGAACTCCCTGACGCTTCAGCCTCTTATAGCTTTCTTTGACCGAATTTTCTGCCATCTTTTGAAAATTCATATCAATGGTAGTTTGAACCCGAAGTCCACCTTTTTTGACTAAATCTCTACCAAAACGTTCTTCTAGCTCAGCAATTACAGCTTCCGTGATAAAAGGGGCCTTACTCTTCTGCCATGCTGTAGGTTTAGCAACTAGCAAAGGAGCTTTTTTTGCAGACTTAACTTCATCCTGGGTAATCCAGCCCACCGTACCCATACGGTTGATAACAGCTGTCTGTCTTGCTTTAGTAGCTTTGTAATTGATAAAAGGACTGTATTGTTCCGGAGCTTGGATCAGGCCTGCCATCATGGCAGCTTCAGCAGTACTCAGCTCAGAAGCATCTTTATTAAAGTAGGTTTCGGCTGCAGTTTGAGCACCGTAATTATTGTGTCCCCAGTAAATAGTATTGAGATACATTTCGAGAATCTCATCTTTACTGAAAACCTGCTCAACCCTGATCGCCAAAATTGCTTCTGCTAACTTTCGAGTTAAAGTCCGATCTTTAGTAAGAAAGAGGTTTTTAACCAATTGCATCGTAATCGTGGATGCACCTTCTGAGACACCACCTTTTTTGTAGTTAGCCCAAACTGCCCTACCAATACTATAAAAATTGATTCCCTGATGCTTATAGAAATTACTATCTTCAACCGCTAATACAGCACGTTTTAGTTCGGGAGAAATTTGCTCTAAAGTAACAATTTCTCGATTAGCTTCTCCATGGAGGTTAGTTAGAATTCTCCCTTTAACATCATAGATGTAGCTTGTCTCTGAAGGGACATAATTGCGTAGCACTCGGACATCAGGCAAGTTACGAAAGCTAATTGCCAGGCCGACTAAACCACCAGCAGCGATCGCACTTCCCACCATAGTAATTCCCAGCACAGTACCACTGGCTGCTTTGAGAGTTCCTAGAACAAAATTTCTGACAGGACCAGACTTTTTCGAGCGAGATGATTTTTGCTCTATGGTTTGTGAAGACACGATAACTGAATTTCCCCCAAGGATGGATTGAGATTTTGTTAAGAGTAAATTTAATTTTAGAAACTAATATAGCGAATTAATCGCCCAAGTATACGTCAATCTGACTCGGTTTTAGACCATATTCTCCTCTTCGTCACTACAATAATTGAATAGTTATAATAATCTCTTGAAAAAACACTACTCTTCGAGCTGAACGGATCAGCACAGAGATCGCGAGATCAAGGAACTCATACTAATTTCCAAAGGCTCTCCAAAAAAACTTGCTAAAAAGTTTGCTTTTTAGATTGATTGTGTTATATTTATCTGGCGAGGGCGATTAGCTCAGCGGTAGAGCGCCTGCCTTACAAGAATAGTGGGTAAGCACTTCAAACTCTCTATATATGGTGCTTCTGTGGTGTTATCAAAATATAGCACACCAGTTTCACACCACCTACAACCTTCGGGCTACTTTTTTAAATCTTTTTCCAAGCTTTATATCTGATATAGCGGTTCTACACACACTGTAGGTTTCTCCAATCTGCTTTTGTGTTAACTCACCTTGTTCAATTAGCTTTTTAATCTCTAATACCTGAGTGTCCGTCAGCTTTCTGTACCTTTTGGCAATTCCGTTTAACCCCTTCAAGTCAATCTTATATGCATGAGTATGGTTCTCTGAGTCCGTAGCCCACTCCAAATTACAGACTCTGTTATCACTCTTGTCACCATTTTTATGGTTGATAGTTCTCTTATTTAGAGTATTTGGCAAGAAAGCTCTGGCAACTAAACTATGAACTCGTCTGTTACATCTTCTGTTACCATCACACAATGTTACATAATAGTATCCTGTGGAATTTTTGAAAGGAGTTAGTTTTTTACCTTTATATTTTCTAGAAGTACCAACGGAGTTAGTAGTCACTCTGTCTAAGCTTCTTACACTACCCTGATTAGAGACCTGGTAATATGGAAAATCTTCAATGTTAATCCAGGTTTCTTCTAAAATTTTGTTCATTTATAAGCAAAATAAATTCTATGGAATTCAAACTACAAAACAGCATTGAATTGATTCATAGAATTTTTGCTTGTCAGATAGTCAAGCAAGCTCCCCTAAATGAACAGCTTTCAAACCGTAATACTTATGTAATTCTTGTTGCTACTAATGTAGCTTACGTGTTACTAGCACAGCTTCAGTGAAATTACCTAAATATTGATTAATTAGTCAATCAATATAGAGCTTTACCAAACTAGCTCATGCCTTCTCTTTCTTATCAATCTCTTTTGCTATCTATTTACAGTAGAGGATACGTTAACTACCATCGCTTTCGTGAGTCTAACTGGCGACCCATAGTAAAAGCTCTAGTTAAACAAGA
>CAZSEZ010000033.1:0-25122 GCA_964606015.1 uncultured bacterium | reverse complement strand
ATTTGAAACTTTATTTTCGGGTATCAATCCCACTTGGATTGAGCAGACGCATACCCAAAGCTTTTTTTGATAAACGCACTTGTATTAGATTGACGAGTGCGTTTTTTATTTTTGCTAAACCCATACTCAGGCTGAATTTACCAAATTTTTTTAGAGTAGGGCTCTTGCAATGGAGTCCAATTTGGCATAGGTTAATAAAGGCTAGAACTCTCCCAGATCAAAGCTTACAGCACTCTTTCTGGTTAAGCCCAGGTTAAGGCCCTAGTTAAGAATTTATTGTCAGAAAACTATGCTTTCCTTTGAAATGCCCCAGACTGATTCCAAGTCAACCCTCAACTACAAAAATCGCATCTTATTAGTTGAGGATGAAGACTTAATTAGAGAAATGGTAGTCGTAGCACTCGAAGAGGAAGGCTATGAAGTTCAAACCACCACCAACGGTCGTAGAGCCTTGGACTTGTTACAGAACAAGAACAAACAAAACAGCAGTGGCCTATCAACGAGAAATAGCGAATTTGTTCCCGATCTGATTATTCTAGATTTGATGCTACCAGAGGTTAATGGCTTAGATATTTGTCGCCTATTGCGGTATCAAGGCAACATCACGCCGATTTTGGTGGTAAGTGCCAAAGGTTCAGAAACAGATCGTGTACTCGGTTTGGAAGTAGGAGCTGATGATTATCTGACTAAGCCCTTCAGTATGCGCGAGCTAACTGCCCGTTGTCGTGCTCTATTGCGTCGTCAGAGATATAGTTCCCAGGTAGCTACACCAGTTCAAACTTTCCGCGAAATCAATCTCTACAGTCAAGAATGTCGTGTTGTAGTTCGGGGAACCGAAGTTAACCTCTCGCCCAAAGAATTTCGTCTGCTAGAACTTTTCATGAGCTACCCCAAACGAGTTTGGTCACGCGAGCAGTTGATCGAACAAGTGTGGGGAGTAGATTTTTTGGGTGATACCAAAACAGTGGATGTCCATATTCGTTGGCTAAGAGAAAAGTTAGAATCAGATCCTAGTCAGCCAGAGTACGTTATTACGGTCAGAGGGTTTGGTTATCGTTTTGGCTAGAGTGTAGAGTCTTGAAGTAGTTCCTAATCACCTTGCCGATGTTTCCTCTACAGTTTTTATTTGGTTTGAGCATAGGGATAGGAGTTGTTGTTTGGCAGCATTATCGATGGCGCAAACGACTTAAAGAACTAATTAACTCATTTTCTTCCCAAAGCGATCGCTCTATCACGCTACCGCCGATGTACTTAGTTCGGCGTGAAATCGAAAACTTACAATTAGCTAGAAGAGAAATTGCTCAAGAAAGGGATAACTGGCAAAGACTTGTGGATCAAGCCCCTATTGGCTATATCCTTGTCGATGAAGATAACCAGCTACTTTGGTGCAATCAACAAGCTCAAGTTCTCCTAAAACTCGACCGTTGGCGCTGGGGAGAGGTCAGACTACTTCTAGAGCTAGTGCGCTCCTATGAGCTAGACCGCCTGATCGAGAGAACTAGACAATCTCAACAAAAACAGACCCAAAAATGGGTTTTTTATCATACTCGCTACGCTTCCGGAAAGAATGACTCAGTAGTCGAAGAAGCTGACTCTAATACAGTTCAAGCGATCGCACTAAAAGCTTATAGTTTTCCGCTACCTGATCGCCAAATCGGCGTCTTTTTGGTTAATCGCCAACCACTGGTGAATTTATCTCAGTCACGCGATCGCGCAGTTTCCGACCTTTCTCACGAACTCAAAACCCCCCTCACTTCAATTTCTTTGGTCGCAGAAAATCTTCTCAACCGTCTCCAAGATCCCGAAAGAAGATGGGTTCAGCAAATGTCGAGAGAGGCCAATCGCTTGATCGAACTAGTTCAAGAATGGCTCGACCTCACTCAATTCGAAGCAGAACCCCAGCGAACTTTACGCTATGAAATGGTTCATCTTCCAGAGATGATTAATTCTATTTGGCAAACCCTTGAGCCAATTGCCAGAAAAAAACATATTCGCCTGGAGCTAAAAGGAGATAAATCTCTAGCGATCGAAGGAGATAGATCCCGCCTAATCCAAGTTTTTCTTAATTTACTTGATAACGCGATTAAACATAGTCCTGATAAAGGCTTAATCACCGTCAAAATTGGCACAGAACAGCCCCAAATCACAGAATATGACGCTCAGGATGAAAAAGACGTAGCAACTATCGACATTATCGATTTAGGAACTGGGTTTACAGATTCTGATCTGCCTCATGTTTTCGAGCGATTGTATCGAGGCGAAGAATCACGAACTCGTAAAGGTTATCACTCTGGCGGCAGTGGCTTGGGATTGGCAATTGTTCAGCAAATAGTTCAGGCTCACGGTGGTGCGATCGAGGCCAAAAATCATCCCGATTTTGGAGGTGCTTGGCTAAAAGTCCGTCTACCTCGTACCGAGGCCAAAAAATAACTCATTTTAGTTACAAGCAATACACTCCATAACTCAACATTAAACATATGCTGTTAATAATAAGTAATAGATAGCAAATAATTTTCTAAAGCTTATTTAGCACTGTTTCATTAGTCGTGACTATTTCCCCTCAAATTCCTAATTCGGAGAGAACTTATTTGGAACGCTCTCTCAGGCAAATGCAGCAAGATGTCTTGCGAATGGGCGCTCTTGTCGAGCAGTCTTTTCGTCTTAGTCATCGTTGTCTGTTTGATCGCGATCTTGAAGTAGTTGCTACTGTTACTTCTCTTGAGAGCCGTATTGACCGCTATTATCGTCAGATCGAGATGGACTGTGCCACGCTAATGACTCTCCAAGCTCCAGTGGCTCAAGATTTACGTTTTCTAAGTGCCTTGATGCAGTTAGTTAGAGATCTCGAAAGGATCGGTGACTATGCACAAGACATTACTGAGATGGCACTCAAGCTTGTGAAATATCCCCCACATGAATGCATGAGTCAAGTGGAGTCCATGTCTCAACAAACCCAGTTAATGCTAGCAACGAGTCTAGTAGCACTGGCTGACCTGGACGCAGATGTAGGAGCCAGCGTCAAAGAATTAGATGATGTTGTCGATGATGCTTATGAAAAGCTCTATAACTTGTTGGCATACCAGGAAAATGTACCTGGAGTAGTCGAACCAATACTACTTATGGGTTTGATTGTCCGTCATTTAGAAAGAATGGCAGACCATGCGACAAATATCGGCAAAAGAGTGGTATATATCGTCACAGGAAACCGTAATTAGGGCTTTATTTAGCTTCATTCAACAGTTTTAGCAAAACTCTTAACCAAACCATTACCCAAAATTTACGCCACGATTAGCTTAGGCTTTTACTATTTTATTTGTGAACTCAGGCTAGTCATAGTTTTCTGAGATTTTACCTAAATAGTAGTTATTACTACAGCAAAAAACAGGGATATCAACTACTCAATCTTGGGTTTGCTAGCCTATACTGTTTAATGTGAAGAGTGTTATCTACAGAATCTAAATGATTCATAGATAATTAAATAGAAATTATTGTCAACAATATATTAATATAGTTGACAGTAAAGGTTAAATAATTTTCGGTGTGAGATCGAACAACTAAATATGACTAAACTTTTTTGGCGTGCGCTCAAGAGCCTGCCTGCTATGGCAATGGGTTCTGTAGTTGTAGCTAGTGCTGCTACTGCTCAGAATGTAAATGAATCTTTATCTCAAATTAATTCTTACCAGAGTTCTGGTAGATCTCTTTCTCAGGTAACAAACGTCAACCAACTCAGAGACGTTTCTCCTGCTGACTGGGCTTATGAAGCATTGCGCTCTCTAGTAGACCGTTATGGCTGTATCGCTGGTTACCCCAACCAAACTTATCGTGGGAACCAGTCTTTATCTCGTTACGAATTTGCAGCTGGTCTAAACGCTTGTTTGAGCCAAATTGAAAGATTAATTGCTTCTTCTGAAGCTGTAGTTCGTGAAGACATTGATACTCTTAATCGCTTGGTTCAAGAGTTTGAAGCTGAACTAGCTACTCTTGGCGCTAGAGTTGATGACCTAGAAGGTCGTACTGCTTTCCTAGAAGATAATCAATTCTCCACTACTACCAAATTAAAAGGGGAAGCGATCTTTGCCATCATCGATACTTTCGGTGATGTAGATGGTGAAGATCCTACTCAAACTACTTTCAGTGATCGTGTTCGTTTGAACTTCGACTCCAGTTTCTACGGAAAAGACCGTTTGCGCGTTCGTTTACAAGCTGGTAACAACCCTGGTCTTGATGACTTCACTGGTTTTGAAAGTACTCGCGTTGGCTTTGAAGCTGGTGGCGGCAACAATATCGATATCGAAGATTTGTACTATCGCTTTCCTTTCGCCGATGGCAAATTCAGAGGATACGTTGGTACTGCCGGAATGGGTACTCATGACGTTATAGGTGTACTTAACCCTCTTGCTAGTAGTGGTAGTGGTGCGTTATCTCGTTTCTCTCGTCGTAACCCAATCACTCACCGTGGTATCGATGGTTCTGGTGTTGGACTAGAGTACAAAGCAACAGATGCTGTCAAGTTGAAGGGTGTTTACCTAGTAAATGGAGACGTAGCTGATCCTTCTGAAGGAGAAGGCCTGTTCAACGGTTCTTTCAGCACAGGTGGACAAATTCAGTTTACTCCTAGCGACAGTCTAGACTTGGCTCTAACTTATATCTATGAGTTTCAAACTGGTGATGATGTTAACCTAACTGGTTCTACATCTAGCGCTATTGCAAAACGTCCCTTCGGTAGAGTAGATACTCGCACTCACCAGATTGGTGTTGAATCAGCTCTAGAACTTGGAGATAGAGTTATTCTTTCTGGTTTTGGTGGTGTTTCTTTGGCTAGTGAAGTTGCTGGTGATGCAGATGCAACTTTGTTTACTGCTTCGGTAAACGTTTCTTTCCTAGATATCGGTAAAGAAGGTGCTACTTTTGCAGTTCTTGGCGGTATTCCCCCCAAATTATCTGACAATGATGGTGGTGCCGAAGATGAAGATACTACTTTCCTCATCGAAGCTCTTTACAAGTACCCCATTAACAAAAATATCCTAATCACTCCTGGTGCGTTTGTGGTTATCAACCCTGAAGGCAATAGTGATAATGATACTCAAGTAGTTGGTGTATTAAGAACTACATTCAAGTTCTAATTCAATTCAGCATTCTAGTTTAAATTGACTGAGGGTGGGCTTTGCCTGCCCTTTTGTTGTTTGAACACATAAGTATCTGAATCGATCTTGAAATCCAATCTATCTATCTCTTGGTCATTACCCTCTATCTTGCAGAATCTATTAGCTGTAAGTGCAATTTTATTTGCAGAAACTGCGATCGCTCAAAGTGAATTCGTCCCTCACCAGCAAGATACTGAGACATCGATGTCTCAAGTCACCCAAGTCAATCAGCTAAGAGATATCTCTCCTACTGACTGGTCTTATGAGGCATTACGTTCTTTGGTAGAACGCTATAACTGTCTCACTGGTTATCCTGACCAGACTTACCGTGGCACCCAGGCCTTATCCCGTTACGAATTTGCTGCTGGACTCAATGCTTGTCTAAATCAAATCGAGCGTCTAATTAGTTCTTCGGAAACAGTAGTTAGCGAAGACTTAAACAAGGTAAATCGCCTAATCAACGAATTCTCCGCAGAATTAGCAATTATTGAGAGCAAAGTCGACGATCTCGGAAGTCGCATGGCTTTCCTCGAAGACAATCAATTTTCTACTACGACAAAGCTGAAAGGAGAAGCGATCTTTGCTGTTGTTGATACGTTTGGGGATGCCCAAGGAACAGCAAATAACGATCCTACCCAGACAACTTTTAGCGATCGCATCCGCTTAAATTTAGATTCCAGCTTTTACGGTACAGACCGTCTAAGGGTACGTCTAGAAGCAGGTAATATCCCTCGACTAGATCGAGCGACAGGTTTTGATAGTACTCGGTTAGGTTTTGATGCCAACAATGGCAATGACATCAGAATTACCGATGTCTACTACCGTTTCCCCATAGCTCAGAAAAGAGTTTTGGCCTTTGTTGGAGCTTCTAGTCTAGATACTGATGATATTTTGTCCGTGCTTAACCCTGCTTTATCGAGTAGTGGAAGTGGGGCCTTATCTCGGTTTAGTCGGCGTAATCCGATTATTCTTCGCGGCGTTGAAGGAGCTGGAGTAGGTGCCAAAATCAAGCTAGGAGACAAAATAACTCTCTCTGGTCTCTATTTAACAGATGATGCTAGCGATCCCAGTCAAGGAGAAGGCTTATTCAATGGTTCTTTTAGTACAGGAGGCCAAATTAAAGTCTCACCGAATAAGCAACTAGATCTAGCTCTCAGCTATGTTTACGAATATCAAACAGAAAATGATGTCAATCTCACAGGTTCTACGGGTAGTAGTTTAGCCAAAGCTCCTTTCGGGGAAGTCAAAACACGTGCCCATCAATTAGGACTAGATGCTGCTTGGCAACTGGGTGAAAACGTCAAAATCGCTGGTTGGGCTGGTTGTTCTTTTGCAGATGAGGTGACAGGAAATGGCAATGCCATTATCTATACAGCAGCGATCAATGCTTCTATTTTTGATGTCGGTAAGGAAGGAGCTATTTTCAGCATTTCTGGAGGAATCCCTCCCAACTTAATTAGTAATGAAGGTGGCGCAGAAGATCCCGATACCAGCTATCTCATCGAAGCTCTCTACAAATTTCCCATGAATAGCAATATTTCCTTAACTCCTGGGGCTTATGTGATTTTCAATCCTGATGGCGATAGCGCAAATGATACTCAAATTGTTGCTGTTCTCAGAACGACTTTTAAGTTCTAGTTAGTTTATGGTCAAGAGAAATATTGTTGAGCTTGGCCAAATTCCTTAAACAAAATTTAACCTTCTTTTAACTACTCATTTACTTATCGCTTAACAACATTGAGTAATGTTAACTTAGTTTAAAATGTTCGCAGAGAACTTTCTCGCACTTTAAAACTTTATAGTTAGTAACAATTAAAGTATGATTTTTAGCTCTAGAAAACGTCAATTATTATTTGCTCCAGTTGTAGCACTAGCTCTTGGTCTTGGTGCTTGTGGTGGAACTCAAACTCCAGAAGGTACCGATGGTGTTTTAGGAAAATCAGTTTCTCTTACTGGTGCGGGTGCTAGTTTCCCTGCACCTCTCTATCAAAAGTGGTTTGCAGAATATAACAAGCAAAATCCTAATGTTAAAGTTGCTTATCAGTCCGTTGGTAGTGGTGCCGGCGTAGAACAGTTTACACAGCAAACTGTAGACTTTGGTGCTAGTGATGTCGCGATGAAAGATGACGAAATTAGCGCAGTAGATAGAGGAGTAGTTTTACTACCCATGACCGCTGGTAGCGTTGTTTTGGCATACAATCTCCCTGGAGTAGACCAACTCAATCTATCTCGCGAAGTTTATATTGATATTTTGCTGGGCAAGATCGCCAAGTGGAATGATCCTGCGATCGCAGCTATTAATGAAGGCGTAGAACTTCCAGACAGCGAAATCACAGTAGTTTATCGTTCTGACGGTAGTGGTACTACAGGAGTCTTCACCAAACACTTGAGTGCAGTAAGTCCTGAGTGGCAAGAAAAAGTAGGCGAAGGCAAAACTGTTGAATGGCCTACAGGTATTGGTGCCAAAGGAAATGAAGGTGTCACAGCTCAAATTTCTCAGACAGAAGGCTCCATCGGCTACATCGAGTTTGGTTATGCCAAGCTACAAGGTATTCCCGTCGCTTCTCTGGAGAACAAAGCAGGTAACTATATCGCTCCTTCTAGCGAATCTGCATCTGAGACTCTCTCTGCGGTAACTTTACCTGAGAATCTACGTGCCTTCATCACTGACCCTGAAGGGGACAACTCTTACCCAATTGTTTCCTATACATGGATCTTGGCTTACGAGAGCTATGACGACGCAACTAAACTAGATACTTTCAAAGAAGTAATCAACTGGTCTTTGACTGAAGGACAAAACTTCGCCGAAGAACTAGGTTATATACCTTTACCTGCAAACGTCGTTACTAAAGTCGAAGCAGCCCTAGATAATATCCAAGTTAAGTAGAAAACAACTAGCTAGAGAGTAAAGAACAAAGTCTCCAAGTAAGGCTTGTTCTGAATTGTTCTTTTAGCTTTTAAGAAATGCATTATTAAGCGATCGCTTCAAGTTGATGAGTTAGAGCGATCGTTTTTTATTGGCTATTTCCCTCATGATTTGAGCCAGACCTCTTGATATAGGTTCTTTCCCCTACGGCTCATGTTTCAAAGCTCAGAGCAACCACTCTGAAGCTCTTTCTCCTAAGTCGAGAGTCATAGTCACAGCTTTTCCCAAACGAGGTTTCTCGCGAGTTTCTGCGATAAAAGCTCTGACTTGTTCGGCACCACCCCATTCATTAAGGTAATTTGCCACAGCATTAAGGTGTTCCATGTATTCTGCTTCAGAAAGCGGAAAAGATGCCTGCTCCAAGTAGCGCCACATCACCTGGAACAAAACTTTGCCCTTGACTTTCCTGAGCTGGACATCAAAGGAATAACGCCACTTTTGCTGTAATATTTCTCTTAGTTCTGCCCCGTTCATCAGCTAACTCGGCTAAAATCGTCTCTCTATCTGTAATAATTATTAAACAGTAGTTGTTAATCTTTTTAAAGACGAAGAACCGAATCTCATCTCTACTACTTGCAATCACTGCATTCAGTGCTTCAATAGCTCGGAGTAAGACTCTTCATTGTCCTTAAGTTTAGTTTACAAAAGTATACATTTTAACGTTCGGTTATGACTCAAATTTCAGGCTCTTCTGATGTCCCCGATTTGGGACGCAGACAATTTATGAACTTGCTTACCTTTGGTTCGATCACAGGGGTAGCTTTGGGCGCGCTTTATCCAGTTGTTAAGTACTTCATTCCTCCTTCTGCTGGCGGAGCTGGCGGTGGTGTAACAGCAAAAGACGCTCTTGGTAATGACATTGTTGTTAGCGAGTACTTAGAAACTCATCCTTCTGGCGATCGCTCCTTGGCTCAAGGCTTGAAAGGTGACCCTACTTACGTTGTAATCACTGGCGATGGTGACGTTGCCAACTATGGTATCAACGCGGTTTGTACTCACCTAGGTTGTGTTGTTCCTTGGAACGCTAGTGAAAACAAATTTATGTGTCCTTGTCACGGTTCTCAGTATGACGAAACCGGTAAAGTAGTTCGTGGTCCTGCGCCTCTATCTTTGGCTCTTGCTAAAGCAGATGTCCAAGACGACAAGCTAGTCTTCTCCCAGTGGACTGAAACCGACTTCCGTAATGGGGAAAAACCCTACTGGGCATAAGTATTTATAGTAATTTCCCTAAGCAATATTAGTAATTGAGAAATAGTTGACATCAGAGATGAGAACACCAGCACTACATAAAGTAGGGCGGTTCGTAAAACAAGCTGTAACTAAAAGTCTTGTAATTGCGATCGCTGCTATTACCGTATTTACAGTTAGTGACTTGGCTTTACCCCAAGCTGCTAACGCTTATCCTTTTTGGGCGCAGCAAACTGCGCCTGAAACTCCTAGAGAAGCTACAGGGCGCATTGTTTGTGCAAACTGTCACTTAGCTCAAAAACCTGCAGAAGTAGAAATTCCTCAGTCAGTACTACCCGACAGTGTCTTTGAAGCAGTAGTAAAAGTTCCTTACGATCTAGACGTTCAGCAGTATGGTGCTGATGGTTCTAAAGTAGGTTTGAACGTTGGTGCAGTATTAATGCTTCCTGACGGCTTCAAAATCGCTCCTGACGACCGCATTCCTGAAGAGATGAAGGAAGACATCGAAGGTGTATATTACACCTCTTACAAAGAGGGTGACGACAATGTAGTTATTGTTGGTCCTCTAGCTGGTGAAGAGTACCAGGAAATCGTTTTCCCCGTACTATCTCCCGATCCTAAAACAGATAAAAACATTCACTTTGGTAAATACCAAGTACACTTGGGTGCTAACCGCGGACGCGGACAGGTTTACCCCACTGGTGAATTAAGCAACAATAACCAATTCAAAGCTTCTGTAACTGGTACAATCGCAGCGGTAGACGCAGCTGAAGCTGGTGGCTACGAAGTTACTATCAACACTGGTGATGACTCTGTTGTCGAAACTATCCCCGTTGGTCCTGAAGTAATCGTTGCTGCTGGACAAGAAATTGCAGCAGGAGAAGCTTTAACTGAGAATCCTAACGTTGGTGGTTTTGGTCAAAAAGATACTGAAGTAGTACTTCAAAGTCCTGCTCGTATTGGTGGCATGTTATTTTTCATGGCTGGCATTATGTTGGCGCAAATCCTCTTAGTTATTAAGAAGAAACAGGTAGAGAAAGTTCAAGCAGCAGAAATGGAATTTTAGAATTTTCTGGAAATTTTAAATTCTGACTGTAGCTTTCAAAAAAATATTGTGCAAGAGTGGGTTTTGTTGCCTGCTCTTTTTTTGTTTTGGGGAGAGGGAGATATGAAGCGTCAGATTATTGGTAATGCCAGGGTGCATGGCGAGTCAGGGTTGCACCAGATTACAGTCAATCAAGATGGCATCGTTGAAAAGATTGAGCCTGGTGAAATTCGGGTGAGAGAGCAGGATCGCGTTATTGGTCTAACTGATGTGGCAGGAGATTATATTTCCCTGGGAGGTATCGATTTACAGATCAATGGTGGTTTGGGTCTGGCTTTTCCTGACTTGCAAATGTCAGACTTGCCCAAACTAAAGGAAATTTGTACTTATCTATGGCAACAAGGTGTAGATGGGTTTTTACCAACTATTGTGACCACTTCACTAGAGAATATCAGGCGATCGCTTTCTGTCATGCGAGCGTTTATCAACCAACAATCGAACACAACAGCAACAGCTCAAGTTTTGGGAGTTCATTTAGAAGGGCCGTTTCTCCAACCAGCAAAAAAAGGAGCGCACCCCGAAGAGTATCTCTTGCCTCTGACTTTGGAACGAGTTAAAGAAGTAGTTGGTAATGATGCAGATATCATCACGAAGATCACTCTAGCCCCAGAGCTAGACCCCACAGGCGAAACCATCAAATACCTACGCCAACAAGGAATTCTTATCAGTCTCGGGCACTCCACTGCCACAGAAGACGAAGCTAAACGCGCCTTTGAGTTGGGAGCATCCACGATTACCCATAGTTTTAATGCAATGCCTAGCTTGCACCATCGCGAACCTGGTTTGCTGGGCGCAGCGATCACCAATCCTGATGTGAGTTGTGGTCTAATTGCCGATGGCAAACACGTCAGTCCTACCGCGATCGCGATTTTACTCAGAGCAACCCAGCCAGAACAGGTCTTTCTTGTTAGTGATGCCCTAGCACCTATTGGTCTACCCGACGGTGTTTATCCTTGGGACAGTAGAGAAATCACTGTCAAAGGTGGCACAGCTAGATTAGCTAATGGCACACTTTCAGGCACCACTTTGCCCTTGATGGTAGGAGTTCAGAACTTGGTTAAATGGGAGCTTTGCCCCTGGGAAGATGCGATCTCCTTAGCAACAATTAATCCTCGCCGTGCGATCGCATTACCGACCCAAATGGTTGGGCAGAAAGCTAATTTACTCCGCTGGCACTATCAATCCGAAACTAAACAATTAACTTTTCGGCGTTTAGTTCTTAATTAAGCCGAATCAGAGTTGTCATTAAATAGTTCTTCAAGTTTGCTATCCCATTTTTTCTGATTGGCACTAGCATCTTGAACGAAAGGAGAAATTTTAATCAAGTTCAACAAAAGGTAATTGAGTGCAGCCAAAGGTTGGCGCATCGGGCGCACAATATCGAGAAAAAGTACGACTCTAATCCCGTCAGTTTCATTCCAAGCTTCATGTTGAAAAGAATCATCAAAAAACATTGCTTTCCCCTCTTCCCAATGACGAGTTTCCTCACCAACACGGATACGGCATAGTTCATTAGGTTCAGGGACTTTGAGTCCCAACAAACAACGCACTACACCTTTGTAGGGGCCTCTATGGGGAGGAATATGTTTTCCTGGCAACAAAATCGAGAAAAATGCTGTTTTCATTCCCGGAATATTTTCAATCAAGCGAGTTGTCTCAGGACAGCGATCGCAGTTAGCATCTTCCTTAACTCCATAACCATAGAAAAAATACGTTTTCCAAAGATTATCCTGAGAAGTAGAGTAGCCCTGATCAGGGGAAATATCTTGGAAGTTGGGTAGCTCGGTAGCGTGTTGTAAAATCACATCTAGCTCTTGGCGAATTAGCTGCCAGTTATCTTCTAGCTCTGCTGCCCAAGGAAACTGCTCTGCTTCAAAAAAAGGTGTATCGCCAACTAGAGAATATTTAGGAATTAATTGTTCGTATTTTTGAATTAGTTTAAAACCAACTTCATAGAGCAAAAAATTTCTAATTCCTGCAGGAACATCAGAAGGAAGTGTTTTGGACATAGAGCAAGGGAAAAAAATAACTTTTATATAGTAGCAATTGATGCCTGTATCCCCAGCCCAATAAATAATCTAGTCCGATAATTTTCTGCGAAAATAGTTAGAATCTGTGTAAGTACTTTTTACATCGAGATTACACAACAGTTACAAAGTTAAATTGGAGTTAGTTCAATCCTCCAAACCGCTACAAAATTTGGCCTTTATCTAACAACCCACCACCACTTCCTCATCCCAACTACCTAGTTCCTATGGTTATTAGTTCCTATCTGAAGCGTACTTCCACTTGGAAGCAGATCCGTCCCGAAATCCAAGAACTCCAACCAAAGTTAGTTGCTTTGCGTAGAGCTATCCATCAGAAACCAGAATTAGGCTTCCAAGAAAAATTAACTGCTGCTTTGATCACCGAGCGATTAACTGATTGGGGTATCCCCCACCAAACAGGCATTGCGCAAACAGGAATTGTCGCCACCATTGAAGGAACTAAGTCAGGTAAAGTTCTGGGGATTCGGGCAGATATGGATGCGCTCCCAATCCAAGAAGCCAATCAAGTAAGCTATTGCTCCCAACACCCAGGAAAAATGCATGCTTGTGGACATGATGGGCATACTGCGATCGCATTAGGAACAGCTTACTATCTCCAGCAACACCGTGAAGAATTGGCAGGCACAGTAAAAATAATTTTCCAACCAGCAGAAGAAGGGCCTGGAGGAGCCAAACCAATGATCGAGGAGGGAGTACTACACAATCCTGATGTAGATGCCATTATCGGGCTACATTTATGGAATAACCTTCCGTTGGGAACAGTAGGAGTTCGTGAAGGAGCTCTGATGGCTGCGGTAGAGTGTTTCCGCCTCCAAGTTCAAGGTAAAGGCGGACATGGAGCAATGCCAGACCAGACAATTGACTCGATTGTAGTGGGGGCCCAAATTGTTAATGCTTTGCAAACCATTGTGGCTCGTAATGTAAATCCCCTGGATGCTGCAGTGGTCACAGTGGGGGAGTTTCACGGTGGAACTGCGCTAAATGTGATCGCAGATAGCGTCTCCATGAGTGGCACAGTCAGGTATTTTAATCCCCAACTAGAATCAACTATTTCCCAGAGAGTTGAACAAATAATTGCAGGAATTTGTCAGAGCCACAACGCCAGCTACGATTTAGATTATTGGCAACTTTATCCACCAACTATCAACAATGCTCAAGTAGCTAAACTAGTCGCGTCAGTAGCTCATGAAGTCGTAGAAACACCTGTAGGGGTAGTTCCCGAATGTCAAACTATGGGCGGGGAGGATATGTCTTTCTTTTTACAAGAAGTACCTGGTTGTTATTTCTTCTTGGGTTCGGCAAATCCCGAACTTGACTTAGCATATCCCCACCATCATCCCCGTTTCGATTTTGATGAAACAGCTCTAGGCATGGGAGTAGAAATGTTTGTGCGTTGTGTCGCCAAGTTTTTTGCTTAAGCTCTTATCAATATCAAGACGATAGCAATAATCTAAGTTTCTACTTATTGGTCCATTCAATTAGCCAAGTTGCAAGCAAATTTTTTATGCAAAATATTAACTACTAACTACTAATTACTAGCTGTCAGTCACGATCGCGCTATATTTAAAATTGCTTTTGCAGCGAGGAAAATTAGATATGGTAAGCGGAGCGTTACAGTTAAATAGTGAATGGCAATCTCAGGCAACCGAAGCACTAGCTATTAAGAAGCTTACAAGAAAAGCGATCGCTGAAAAGTTAGAAATTTCCCCTGGTTCTGTCTCTAAATTCGTCAATGGCAAACCCATTGCAGCTAGTAACTTTATTCGGATTTGCCAAGAGCTGGAATTAGATTGGGGAATCGCCTCCCAAGCAGAACCTCAAAAAACTGATATGGGGCAGTTCAAGTTCAAAGCCAGTAATTTTAAAGCCAATCCTGGAGGGGAACTGGCTCCTGAAGAAATAATGGGTCGAGAGTCCTTGATCGCCCAAATTTGGGAAAGACTAGAGCAACAAAGTCTCATTTTTATTGGTGAACGCCGTATCGGCAAAAGCAGTACCCTCAAGAAAATCACCATCGAACCGCAACAGGACATGCTGCCCATCTATCGAGATCTTGAAGGAATTAGAACACCCATCGAGTTTGTAGAAACAGTCTGGCAAGATGTCGAAATCTATCTCAAAGATGTAGGAAAAGCAATCAAAACCAGAACTTATCTTAGTAATCTTCAAGGTAGTCAATTTACAGGTTACAGCTTCCCTGAGATAGCAGCAGATTCTTGGAAAGAGTTGCTTGCCCTAGTAATTAGCGATCTAATCGACCTCCAAACTCAACAGATTGTGTTTATCTGGGATGAGATTCCTCATATGCTGGAGAATTTTCCGCAACAATCAGCAATGGAAATGCTTGATACTCTGCGATCTCTCCGACAAACCTATCCCGATCTACGGATGATTTTTTCTGGCTCTATTGGCCTACATCATATTTTTAAAAATCTCCAGCAAGCTGGCTACCGCAACGACCCCACCAATGACATGTACACAATTGATGGGCAACCTCTAATTCTGGAAGATGCCACCGAACTGGCAGCTAATTTGATCGCAGGGGAAGGCATAGCGACTTTTAATCTCGAAAAAACAGCACGAGATATTGCCGAGGCTGTGGACTGCATTCCTTTTTATATTCATCATCTAGTCAATCAGCTTAAGACTTGCAACGAAGAAGTGACTCATAGCGTCATCATCTATACGGTGGAACGTTGTTTACTAGACCCGCTTAATCCCTGGAAGATGGATCACTATCGTGAGCGCATCAATAACTACTACACCGCAGATCAAAAACCTTATGCCTTGAGTATCTTAGATTTAATGGCTATCAATCCGCCGACTACTTTTCAAAAAGTTTGGCAAATTCTTTACAGCGATCCCCAGACTAATGACAAGGAGATGGCTCGGACAATTATTCGCTTATTGATGAAAGATTATTATCTAGTCCAAACAGGGAGTATCTATAGCTTCCGTTATGATTTAGTTCGCCTCTACTGGCGGCTTTCAAGAGGATTATAGGTTGATTAACAAGATCTCAGCACTAATCAAATATTGACCTGATTGCTTTTTCTGGAAAAGAAATAGGTCATAGTTAAATAGCATAGCTTGGATCAGTAACAACCTATCTAAGATTTACCAAGTTAATATTCTATCTAGTAATCTCTAAGCCACATGCTGTTTAATTTTGAAAAGTATTGGTACAACCATCATCACTATAAGTAAGTGACAGCTATCACCATCACTTCTGCATTAAATTAATAAGATATAAAGCATAAATCTTATCAATTTTCATCAGATACCCATTAGATATGGTTAATGTTAGAAGTAAAAAAGAGCGAATTACTCAAACTTTATTAGCCTTAAGTACATTAATTTGTAGTTTTCAATTTCCACTAAAAGTTCAGGCACAGACCAGCAACATAATTGATAAATATATTAGCGATCATGTAGCAACAGTTAATCAACAGTTGCCAATGATGATTAACCAAAATGTTCGTTGGGATTCATCTAGTTTTCTTCCAGGAGAAGCAGTAGTTTATGAATATACCTTGACGCAACGCGTATCTGATGAAGTTCCTGATTCATTTTCTAGAGCGATGTACTTGATTGCACAAGAAATGATGTGTGAAGAGCCTGAACTACAAATAATATACAAAAACAATATTTCATTTCAGGTTTATTTTTACAGTAAAGATGATTACCTAGTTGGTGAATTTAAAATTAATCCTGCCGATTGTGGTTACTAATTACGTTCAGGATTAAAATAGAAATTTTTGAATATTTAAAAGCTATATTAGTTATTAATTTTCAAACAAGAACCTTGATCACTTTTAAAAACTTCAATCCTAGTTTGAAAAGCCTCCTTAAATTGGGGCATATGAGTCACTGCGAGAATACAGGCAAAATCAGGTGCGATCGCATTAATCGCAGCAATCAAACGATTACAACCTTCTGTATCCTGAGTACCAAAACCTTCATCAATGATCAACATCTGTAAAGAAGTACCAGACCTTTGAGCTAACAATTTCGCCAGAGCTAAACGAATTGAAAAATTAATCCGAAAAGCTTCGCCTCCTGAATAGGTTTCATAAGCACGAGTTCCTTGAGCATCAGCAATTAAAATATCCAAGGTATCAATTAGTTTAGTCTTCTTTTTGGAAGTTCCTTTAGTAGCTTTTTGAGTCAAAAACTGTACATGAAATTGATTACCTGTAAGCCTAGCTAAAATATGATTAGTTTCTGCTTCTAGCTGTGGCAAAATATTTTCAATTGTTAAAGATTGAATCCCATTTTTACCAAAGGCTTGAGCCAGTTCATGATAGATTTTTTGTTTTCTAGCAGAAGTTTTTAATTGTTCTTGGGTTGCTTGGTTTTGGGCTACTAACTTATCAATTTGGGCTAAAGATTCACTAAGACTACCACTACGACTAATCAATTGATCTAGCTGCTCACGACGCCCTTGAATTTGTTGTTCTAAAGTGGTGATTTCAGCTCGGCAGTCCTTAATCTGTGCTTGCTGAGCAACGTAACTATCTAGCTGTTGTTGGCTGTTAGCACAATCCTTTTGTCTGAGTTGGAGGAGATTACGGAGTTCTTCTTTTCTAGTTTCTAGCTGGGGATATTGCTGCTGTGCTTGTTGTAGTTGTTGGTATTGAAGCTGATAGTCCTGAGACTGACGTAAAGATTCGAGGATCTGTTGGTGATGAGATTGTTCATAACCAAGATTAGCTATTTCTGCACTAACACGCTCGATCTTTTGTTGGGTTTCCGAATCGATTGATAGCTTTGCGATCGCATTTTCTAACCTAGCAATATCTGCAATCAATTGTGGTTTCTGGAAGCTAAGTTTTGCCTGACGTTTTTTAGCATCTTCCAATTTTGCCTGTTTGATTTCTGCCCAACGCCAGCGATCAACTTCACCTCGGATTAGAGCATGGGTTTGCTCGTCGTATTGCAATACTTTGAGTTCTTGTTCTAGCTGCTGGAGATGAATTTGAAATTCTTGGGCATAGTTATCATCAGCTAAGCTCTGTTCTAGATTGCGTTTTTCAGTTTCGATTTGCTCTAGCTTTTCGTAAGTATCCTCGGTGGCTTCGAGTTGAGCCTCTAGATGTCCAAGTTTTTGCCTGAGACTATTGTATTCACTAAGCTGCTGGGAAACCTCTCGGTATTCATTACGCATTACTTGAAGTTCTTTTTCACAGACTGCTAACTGATCGCGAATTCTCCAGATTTGGCGCTGAGTATCTTCTTGCTGCTGCTTAGTCTTACTCACTACGCGATCGCGATGTGGCCCTGATAAATCTTGCTCGCACAGAGGACAGACTGCATCTGGAACAGCTAACATTTCCAACTTTTGCTGTAGTTCCTGCCATGCTTTCTCGTGACTACGTTGATTTTCTTGAAGTCTTTCTTGGAAATTACGTCTTTCAATGCCTTTTTCTTCAAGTTGTTTTTGATAGTTTTTTCGCTTGTCTAGTTGACCGATACGAACATCTACAGTGAGCTTGGCATCTCGCATTTGGGGTACTCTAGCAATCTCAGTTTCCAAGCGATGAACAGAAATTTGGATTTGATCTAGCTTGGCTGTCAGATTAGCTTTCTCTTTAGCAATTTCGGTTTGTAAATCGTTTCTACGCTGTAAAAGTGGTGAAATATACTGCTGAAGCTTATCTAGCTCTTTGAGTTGCCGTCGGCTACGGTCGAGCTTTTCCAATGCTTTGGCAATATCATCAGCATCAGTCAAAATATTCTGGATTTCTTGTTCTTGTTGATCGATATTTTCTAAACGAGTCTGAGTTTGTTTAATTTCTAAATTAAGCTCATTTTTCTGCCGCAACAATTGTTGCTCTAGCTGTTGCTGTTGCTGTTGCAAATTCTGATATTCAGTAAACTTAATAGCTAGATTTTGTTCTTCTTTTTGCCAGGCAACAAGTTGTTGATAATTTTGTGTAATTACTAATTCTTGGTTGAGTAATTCTTGGAGTTGTTTTTGTTGCTCTTTAATCTGGATCAGATCTTTATTGAGGCGATCGCATTCCTGTAACAACTGCTGATGTTGAGTTTGTTGCCAGGTATATTGCTGTTCCCAGGTTTTGCGCTGATGTTCAATCGCCTGAAACTGTTCAAGTTGCTTGCGATCGCGATCTTGATCCTTTTGAGCTTGTTTACGTTCTTTGGTAACTTGCTTTAGCTCATCGGCAAATTCTGGCTTTTTGGCCATTTCTGCTTTCTGAGGAGCAATACTTTGTTCGAGTTGCTCGACTTTCCCTTTGTACTCTTTAGTTGCATCTTTAGCCTTACTGGCTAACTCTTCATAACGATCTAGTTTCAGTAAATCAGCCAAAATTTGTTTGCGATCGCTAGGTCGACGCAACATGAATTCATCTGCTCTACCTTGACGTAAATACGACGAGTTGATAAATGTATCGTAGTCGAGTTTCAGGCAGGCAACAATCTCCTTTTGGGTAGCTTTGAGTCCCTTGGCAGTTAGAGATCTAAAATTACCTGCTTCAGTAGCAACTTGGAATTCGAGAGAACCACTTCTACCCCGAGAACGCGAGCGGATAATGCGATAGGTTTGTTGATTACAGTCAAATTCAAAATCAACCCGAACACTCTTGGCTCCGTGATTAATCACATCATCTTCGGTTGCAGCTCTAGTTTTCCCCCACACTACCCACGTGATAGCCTCTAGCAAAGAAGACTTTCCTGCGCCATTAGCACCGCAAACACAAGCTGTATGGAGACCCCGAAAATCAAGGGCGACTTCACGATAGCTCAAAAAGTTTTTTAGCTTAATTTGTAACGGAATCATGCAGCTAGATCATGCAAATATATTTGTATTCTGAGTATATTTGCATTACTTTACAGTCTAAGATTTACATAAAGCTTTGCCACCGATTTGCCACTACTTTTTAATACTTTTTAATAAAGTTTACAGAACAGCCCCAATTCTTACCATTCTTGACTGATAGATCAACCAAATCAATAAGCTAAAGACGTTGGTGAATGCACAATGCTTTTTGCACAACTATCAATGAAAAACAAAGAGTTCAATAATCTATTTTTTTGATTGATATTCTCTAAATCACCAATCCCAAGCTAGGACCGTTTCTTATTTTTCTCTAAGTTCAGCTCTCGATTCGAGTTGGATTTCTCTTGTTTTTGAATTTTAGGAGTAGGATTCAGAATATTCTGCCACTTCTCAATCAATCGTTCAGCTCTGGGATGGGCGGCAGTACCAGAGGGTACTTGTTTAGCGATCGCAATTGCCTGCTCTAACGAACGATAAGACGCACGTTCTGCCAAATCAACTATTTGCCTGCTCCAGTCATTAACATTGGGCACAACTTCACTGTAAAGTGCAGTCTTGCGACCAATTTGACGAATCGTTCTGATAGCCTTGGCTAAAGATTCTGCTGTATTCTGACGGGCTAAGTAGTCCGCATCTTGCAAATATCTTTCTGCTTGGATCTCATCACGCCAGAGAGCAATATACTCTTGTGCCTCTTTGGACAAAGCTCTATTCTGGCTAATAGGCTTGGCAGCTTCGATAGCCTCAGAGTAATCGCCTCGGTCACCCAATGCGATCGCTCTATCAAGAATTGGCCGATCTTCTATTCGTTCAATGTTTGCCCGCCAGGTACGAACATTTTGCTGCGCCTCAGAGTAAAGGGGACTATTAGCGGAAACCAACCTAATTTCTGCTATAGCTCTACGCCATGCCTCTGGAGTCGAAGGAATTGCTAGCTCTTTGGCACGATTAATAATGGGACGATCCTCAATAATCTGGATCTCGCTGCGCCACTTACTAATTTTTTGTTGTGCCTCACGATAACGAGGGTTACCAGCAGAAATTAAACTAACTTCAATAATTGCAGCATTATAAGCCTCAATATTCCCAGCACGGGCCAGTTCATTTGCTCTAGATAGATGACGGACATCATCAATTTCGAGATTCCAACGTTCGGCTAACTCTTGCGCTTTGGGGTAAAGAGGGTTGTCTTCTGGTAATTTCTCAGCTTCTACAATCGCGTCCTCTAAACCAAGAACAGTATCTAAAGCAGCACTTCTACCTGCATTCGCAACAACTTGCCACCCTTCAACTTCTGTTTCCAGATTCAAAGAAGCGGGAATCCGATAGGTAGTCTTTTGTAGTTGTGACCACTGTTCCTTAGCAATCAAATTATCTATGGTAGCCAGCAATTTACTTTTACCGTCGGTCAGAATTTTCTGTGCATTAGCATAGGTATAGCTATCTTCAGGAATTGCTTCCGCTTTGTTGATTGCCTCTAGTAAACTATCAATACCACCAGCACTCAACTGAGTTTCTGCCTTGTCAAGCGTCAGAGTCTCTTCCTGAGCCAAATTGATACTATCTATAATTTCTGAATACTTAGTAGTTGCCCAATAATCATTCTTACTGTCGGTAAGCTGAACCGCCCAAGAAAAAGCGCCACTCCACTGAGCTTTACGCAAACTATCTTCTACTTTGGCGTACTTTGACTCAGCATCTGACCAAATCCCCTGCCAAGAAGCAATTTTTGATTCTACCAACTCATAAGCAGATACTTCGGGAGGAATTTGTTTAGCGATCGCTTCAGCAGCTTTCAGATTACCTTCTTGAAACTTAGTCTCCCCAATATCGAGAATTTCGTTGGCCCACTTTTCAACGTTACGATCAATCTCTTTCCGAATAGGATGGCTATCAGGTAATTCTCCAACAAGAGAGATCGCCCCCAATAAGGATTCAACCGTATTTTCATCCGCTAGAGTTTGGGCACAGTAGAGTCTCATTGAAGCAGACGCAACCGGCCAAAAGACAGTACTACAGCTTTGAGTTCTAGGTAACTTGAGCAAGATAGATGTCGCACCATAACCAACACCACCAGAACCAATTACCAGTAAGATTCCCCAAAACTGCCAACTTTGCCACCAACGAGTTGAGGATTTTGCTTTCATAGGCTTCAAAGAGCTAGCACTCGATTGTGTCTTTTGATGATTATTCAGGTTCTTGGTAGAAGCAACCTCATCAGTTGTCAGCCGGGGTTTCGCCTCTGAATTAGCAGGCTTAAAGTTCGGTAATTGCAGCAGAGGATAAGAAGGATCTTTCCCTGATGAAGAATTCTCTGGTGGTTGTGGGCTTGCCATAAATTAGATATATAAAAATGCAAGCACTTATATAAAGTGCAAACGCTCCGACAGTTACTGGTGGAATTGTAACCTATCTTATCATTAAGCTTTTAGTCCCAAATCTAAGGCTAGCTTAGCTGGTTTCTGCTTGTAAATCTCGAATCAGCTGACCTAGCTGTTCTGGAGTTGCTTGATAAACTTCACCACAAAAATCACAAGTGGCCTCTGCTCCACCATCTTTTTCGATCATGTCAGCTAGCTCCTCTGTACCCAAGAGCTTTAATGCACCAAGAACACGGTCAAAAGAGCAAGGACAATGGAACCTCACTATCTGGGTTTCAGGCAAAATCTTCAAGCCCAAATCACCCAATAGCTCTTCCATGATGTCGGTGAGACTTTTACCCGCTCGCAATAACGGCGTAAATCCTGTCAAATGACCAACCCGAGACTCTAACAAAGCAACTAGAGACTCATCACGAGCAGCTTTAGGTAATACCTGAAGTAACAGACCTCCAGCGGCGGTAACACCTTCTGAACCAACAAAAACGCCTAAAAGTAAAGCAGAGGGAGTCTGCTCGGAATTTACCAAATAATTAGCCAGATCGTCACCAATCTCTCCAGAAATAAGCTCTACCGTGCTCGAATAAGGATAGCCATAACCAACATCACGGATCACATACAAATAACCATCTTTCCCCACAGCTCCGCCGACATCGAGTTTCCCCTTGTCATTAGGAGGGAGTTCTACTTGCGGATTTTGGACGTAACCTCTGACTGTCCCATCTAGCCCCGCATCTACCATGACCAATCCCAAAGGCCCTCCTCCTTCAATGCGGATATTCACCCGAGAGCCTTCTTTTTTCATACTGGAGGCAAGTAATAACCCTGCTGTCATGGTTCTGCCTAAAGCTGCTGTGGCAACGTAGGAGAGATTGTGCCTACCCCGAGCTTCTTCGGTGAGGTCAGTAGTAATTACCCCTACAGCACGGATGCCTCCATCGGCTGCCATTGCACGGATTAATTTATCTGCCATAATTTGTTTCGATAACGAAAATCAATGATTTCTGGAGCTAGATTTACTTTACAAATTTTAATACACAAACAGAGAGGAATTTATTTTATTCCTCTTACATAGATATAGAATCCCTGATATTTATCCCTCATCAGCAAGAACTTCTCCAAAAGCAAAATCAGGAGCAGCCAAAACAAAAATAGTTGAGGGCAAACCAGTTACCTTTTGACGCAGAGCCTCATAATACTCAACATAGTTATCGTTAGGAGCTGCCATGCCGAGGAATACCAAGTCACTATTACGTGAATTCTGGCGCAAAATTTCGTCAAAGGGTTTTCCATCTGCCACAATTACTTGCGAACCAACATTGATGCGTAACTTCTCAACATAGTTGCAGATATTATCGTTAGCTGCCACAGCGGCATCTTCATTAGGGACTACCAGTTTGAGGGTAATCTGGGCATTACGCCAACTAATATCAGTAATCAATAGATAGGCCAAAAGCAACATCAAACTACCATTGGCTTGCATCCCTCCCCACCAGACATCAATCCGACGGCGACCCCCAAAACCTTGTTGAGGATTTTCTTTAAAGATAACGACGTTACGTTTACTCGCATGAATTTGAGCGATCGCTTTACAAAAACTACCTCTTCTTTCGCTATCTTCGCTATCGCCCATGATGATCGTATTTGGAACCAAAGGCCCTAGACCATAAGTTTCAACCAACCGCATAGCACCCTCAAAAGGATCGTTTGCCGAGACAATTCGCACTAAGGCCTTAACACCTCTTTTTTGTAGATAGTTACGAATGGTTTTCTCTAGCTTGATTTGCTGTCCTAAATCTCTTGATTCACTAGGCAAGACGCTAGAAACTGTCATCAAACTACGGTTGTGACTAAAAGCATCGGCCAACTCAATCAAAGACCAACGTTTCTGGGGTGCTCCTGATAGCACCAGGATGTGAGGTCGCCAATTTTTAGCATCATCTTCTTCATCGATTAGAAAAATCCCACTACTAATAAGTGCCATCCAAATACCACGACGAACATCACCCCAGGTAGTACGAAGCTCTCGTCCTTGTAACCAAAGATAAATCAGAGACACAATGACCGCAGCCACAGCTGTAGAACGAGCATCAATGAGAAACATCACCCACAAACAGCCTACTGCACCAAGTACAGATAAAAACCAATGGACTCTAAAGGTAGGACGAAAAGAGGGACTCTGGAGAAAACCTTCAACTCCAGCAGCCACATTCAGTACCAAATAAGTAGTTAAGAAAAACATACTCAGGATAGGTGCAATCAAGTTGAGATCGCCTACGCAAACTGCAGCAACTGCAATCCCCAAAGTAACAATCGTGCCATTACGTGGCTCATCTTCTTTGCCATGACCACTACCTAAAGGATTAAACAAAGGAGGCAAAACACCATCTCTTACAACTGCTTGCAAAACCCTGGGTGCACCTAACATGCTGCCAATCGCGGAAGACAAGGTGGCTCCCCATACTCCCAGCAAAATGGCCTGTCCCCAAAACGATATTTTCATCATGATCAGAGGATCAGCAATCAAACTAGCACTATCAACCCGCATTGCTAAAACAACGGGCAAAATCATATAAATTACATAGCCTGTACCTACTGCTGCTAGAGTTCCTGTAGGAATTGACTTGATGGGGTCTTTCAAATCTCCTGACATATTGACTCCAGCCATAATCCCCGTAACCGCGGGGAAAAATACGGCAAACACAGTCCAAAAAGGAGCAGCCTCAGCAGCATCTGGAACGGAAAGCATCTGAGGTTCGACATCGGGCAAAGAACCGCCAAAAGCTAATGACAGTAAAGAAAGGATAATCGCTGCCATAATGACGTATTGAGCTTTGATCGCAATGCTGGCAGAAGTAATCGATAAAACCCCAACAAAAATTGTGATCCCTAGTGCCACATATAGCTGATTTAATTGAGGAAAAGCTGTCACCACACTCTCTGCAAAACCAATCGTGTAGAGAGCGACTGAAATTGCTTGAGCAAAGTATAAAGAAATCCCCACAGCTCCTCCAGTTTCGATACCCAGAGAACGACTGATCATGTAATAGGCTCCGCCAACTCTGACTACTTTATCTGTGGCGATCGCACAAACTGAAAGCGAAGTCAAAAAAGTAATAGCGGTGGAAATAGTGACAATTAACAAGGTTTTAAACAAACCTGCATTACCTACTACCCAACCGAACCGCAGGTACATGATGACGCCTAAGATGGTTAGGATCGAAGGAGTATAAACCCCGCCAAAGGTACCTAGACCAGAAGACACTTCTGTCGTCTGCTCCGAACTAGAGTCAGATCCTGTGCCGAAACTAAAAGGAAATTTCACAAGCGAATTATAAAACCTAAAGTTAGCACATCATTATAGTTGAGTATTTTGCTTGTCGTAGCCTGAAGCAATCAGCAGTTAAACACAATATTTACAATCAGAAAATTTACAGGTTAATTTTGCCAAGATTCTGTGATAGCATGTGGGTTTGCAGTCTATGATTAGTAACTATCTAAAAACACTATGGCTTTAACTCAAGCTAA
>CAZSEZ010000032.1:0-25133 GCA_964606015.1 uncultured bacterium | reverse complement strand
TAATTGATTCCATGAAAGCATTAAGCTAACTTATTATCAAAGTTCAATTTTTATTAAAAAACCGTAACTGGAATTAACATAAATGTTCTAGTCAGACAGTAATCAATACTTAGTTTTATTGAGAAAAAATAACTGCACTGTATGGAGCAAGGGTAAAACCTGCGCTATGGGGCATATTATCTTTGGGTGCTGCCTCTGCGTTTACAGAACGTCCCCCCACATTACCAAAATCACCACTGTAACCAGACCAGTCACTAGAAAAGCGACACCACCAAGTTCCCCAACGAGGCAGACCTACTCTATAAGAATCCCAGGTACGATCTGCAAAATTCAATATAACAATTACATCATCTCCAGCACCTCCTTGATCCCAGCGATGAAAAGCAACAACTTTGTTGAAATTATCTATCACATGACAGTTAATGTGTTGCCCTCTTAAGCCACGAGTATTGTTATCCCAATTGCGACGCAGTCGACAAAGATCGCGATATAGCTGAAATATCCCGTTAAAACTAGTTTTACGCGACCAATCAAGTGGCTTTTTATCACCAAATTTTTCAATCGAGAAAATTTCTTGCCCCTGCCAAATCATCGGAATTCCAGGGGCAGTTAATGTGAGGACGGCTCCGAGAGTAGTCCGTTTTCTAGCGAACCAAGACTCTGGGTTTGAAGGATCAACTTTACGAGCCAAAGCATCATTATTACCAGATTCATCATGTGATTCAGTGTAGATGACTCGCTTAAAAGCATCTCCATTGAAACGAGCATAAAGAGCTCTGCTAACTTCATTCATATCTCGGAATTGGTCCCAAGGATTTTCCAAAACATTGCGGATTGAATGGACATACCAGTGCCATTCAGTATCCAAACCCGTACCATTTTCAGAGGTTGGTTTTGTAACCCAGCCATCATTATGCCAGTCTTCTGCAATCAAGATTTTATGACGAGGGTAACGATGGAAAAAGTTTTTCTCATCGCTAATCCAGCGCAATAAACCAAAACCATCAGCGTTCCAACCTTGACCGTCATTAAAGCCCCAGATATTGCTAGTACTGTCAATTCTGACACCATCGCAGTGACATTCACCAAGTAAAAACATCACGCTGTCACGAATATACTGGCGAACTTCAACCCGTCCAAAATCTGGTCGAGGCCCCCATGCCGTAGCTATTCTACCGTCTGTATAAAAGTAAATACCATCATTATTGTTATTTTCAGGCCAACCATCAAAACGTTGTAAGCAATACTTTAAATCACCTCCCGACTCATCATTTGAGCCAAAATGATTAAAAACACTATCTGTGATTACGGCAATTCCTAAGCTGTGAGCGTAATCGACAAACTTTTTGAATTCGACAATGCCGCCATAAGCTTCTTCGATCGCAAAAGGAAGGGCTACGTTGTATCCCCAAGAAAAATCAGCAGCAAATTCATTGGGGGGCATGACATGAATACAGTTAATTCCTAGTTCACCTAAATGGTCTAGTCTTGAGACTGCTCTGCTTAAGGTACCTGGACGATCTCCAGGATCATCATCAAAAGTTCCCAAATGTAACTCATAAATAATTAGAGAATTGTAGTCTGGCATCACAAATGAGTCATCAGTCCAGGGAAAGTCTGATTCACGAACAATACCTTTTCCTATGGAGTTAGTAACTTGTCTGGCGTAAGGATCGATCTTGTAGAATAAATTTGCGATGTTGGGATTAGTAATTTCGTAAAGGTATAGCTGGTCAGCAACAATACCTGAAACATCTGTAGACCAGTAACCATTGCTTTCTGAAGCTAAACTAACTACTCTAGAGGGAGAAGCATTATCTTGATTTGGAGAATCGTAGAAAGCTACCTTGATCCCAGAGGCGAAAGGAGCCCAAACTCTAAAAGCTGTGCCACCAGGAAATACAGTGCTACCCATTCCGCTATGGGTACTAACTTGGGAAACTGGAACACCTATAATCATTTTGTACTCCTTAATTTTTTGTGTTTAAAAACTGTTGAAAAAACAAGTATTGAATAACAATTTCAAGAATTTATAAATTCAATTAAGCGATCGCCCAATCGAATTGCTAAAGCCACAGCCGTTAGACTAGGATTAGCTGCGGGAGAGGTGGGGAATATCGACATATCACAAGCGTAAACAAAGTCCTGATCGAGAAATTTTCCATTCTCATCAACAACTCCTGTTAAAGTCTCTTGTCGACCTTGACTGATATTGTTGCTATCGGTTACAGCCATTCTTAAAGAACCAACTTCATGGGCTACAGCTCCAGCAGGATCGTTACCAAAACTTTGATCGAGAATATCTTCTCCTGTAGCAGTCTTACCTTTAACCAGAATTTCGCCTTCTAGGGCAGTTATGATGTCATCTGTGATCTCTCTAATCCTGCTCTCAAGACTATCTGACAGCCCAGGGTTGGTGATCTTAGCGATGGGACGAAAACTATTGTCCTCATCAAAATCTAGTTGATTACTTAAAAGCAGTTCGGTATTTGTGAGGAACACAATTTCACAGAGCATATTCTGCTTTCTAGCAGCCTCCAGAAAAATATCCTCATCTAAATATCTGCCTTGATTAAAATCAGCACCTAGTTCTATCAGGACGTTGAAAGGATCTCTGGTTGCAGTTGACTCTGCTCTTGGCTCCATCGGTTGAGACACAACTTTAACCGAACCAAAGCGATCATAGTATGGAGATGTTGGTGGTATTGCAAAATGTGTATAAGCAATTGGGTGATCGGTAACTCCTTGACCGACTAAATCGCCCCCAATATTGCTACGTTTAGCTAGTCGAGCACTCTCTAAACAGCCACAAGAAAACACTACATAATTAGCCCGGAATACTCTTTCTTGCTTGGCTACAATGTCTTCGGCAATAACTTGGCAAGGTTCTCCAGGTTCCACACTGGTTACTTGGTGATGAGTCAAAATTTGCAGGTTATCCGAACCAGTCCCGCGAGGTGTACGAACAGACTCTAGCAATAAATCTGCTGTAGAAAACATTCCAGTGGTGATCGTGTTGGCGTTGGCATCATTCTGTCTAACTGCCATTGGGGCATCAAAATGACTGTAACTTGGGAGTTGCTCTCTTAAGAGACGATGAATTTCTCTTGTGTAATAGGTTACTGGTGCTGTAGAGCGTCCCATCAGATCTTCAGCAAGTTGATAGTAGCGGTCTTCTAGATCCCATTTCAAATTTCTCGGCCAAAAATCAAGTTCCCAAGAACTCATACGAGGGATAAAACCACCCCAAAATACAGACCGACCACCCAAATTAAAGCCTTGAGCACCGCCTGTATAATCATTTTCACTGCCATCAGTGGGCTGGTCATAGTTGATTACTTGATATTGATACCAACGTTCCCAGACATGCTTACGAAAATCACCTGGGTAATGAGGACGAGGCAAATTAGCTATGTGAGTCTCTAGAGGAACGCCTCCTGCTTCTAAAACCAGAACTTTGATGCCATTATCAGCAAGTCTATCTGCTAGTACGCCCCCTGCCATCCCTGAACCAATAACGATTACATCAAAAGGAGAAACTTCACTCGGAATAGGGCGAGAAACATCAAAAATGTTTGTATGAGTTTGACCAAGCTCAATTACTGGCTCAGTAGGTGTACCAAAGCCAAATTCACTCAGGTAGTAAGTGTAAGTTTCGTTATTTTCTCCAGTGATAACAAAGTTACCATCACCATCAGTATCAACATCGTCTCCAGGGTAATTGTTAGACCATACTTGACGTTGGAGTGCAAATTTAAAGGAAAAAGTAGCCAAGTATTTAGCATCTGCTAGCTCAAATACCCAGCGGTCGTTTTGATAACTTCCTTCAATATCAGTATCTGCCCAGCTATCTAAATCAGTTCGTAGTGTAACTTCCGCAAAAGGAGGAATGTGGGCTATTGTAACTAATTCAATAGTAATCATAAAAAAATCTCAAAAAGAAGATATTTAAATTGAGGATTAAGAGACAATCAAGTTGAAATCAGTCAGCGTAAAGTTCAAAGATTTCTCTTATTTCAGTTCCATCTAAGGCACGATCATAAATACGTACTTCATCAATCAGTCCTTCAAATTCTCCATCGACAACTTGTGGGGTATAACCATTTCTTCTCCGCCAATTGTCACTGGGTTATCATCACCTGTTAATGCTAAAGCTTGCCCATATTTAGCATCACTTCGAGAACCGTTGATTATCAAGCCATGATTGGAATTACCAGAGCGCTATAAAACAGTAGCCCCGCTTCTTTCATCAAATTTCCAGTAACCGACAAGTCCATCATTAATTCCCATAGAAACTCTCCACTAAGTTTGAATACTTAGATCAAGTATTTAACCTAAGTATCTATACCTAGAAAAAAGTTTCTGTGGCTTAATATACTAAAAGCTCATAAGACTGTTAAAAATTTTTGTATTGTTTTATTGGAGACACTAAAGTAATCACCCCATTGAGAAAAGATGCACGGTAGCCTGGATAATCATCAGAAAGTAACTGTTATAATCAGCCCAATCAATCCCAGCTAAACGAAGTGTCTGGTCTTGTTGGTTTAAGCGATCGCTACTTATGGGGAGCTTGGCATTGATTAACATCATTAAGCGACTAATGTTAGGAGAAAAGATTGCTTAAGTTCGTTCTAGAGTGGATGTTTAAATGTAGTAAGAATTTTTAGAGTAAAAAACGATCGCAAGGTTTACAATTACTGGCTAGATAATAAGCGATCTCACTAATCTAGGTGTCAGCAGTGGTTTTTAATCAGTCATCACATTTGAATTTGAATAGCTAGACTTCAATCTTGCTTGAGGAATGGAATCAAGTGCATCATATAGTCTCGTTTGCCAATGGGTACTCCCACCATACGCAAAATGTCATACGCCGTAACCATATGAAAATAGAAGTTTGGCATCAAAAAATCATTTACATAGGCATTACCAGTTATCTCGAAGTATAAACCTGGCCCCAGATCGACGCGGGTAATCTCCTCCAGCCTTGCATCCTCAATATTTATAGCTGAAACGAGTGCTTTGGTATTGCTTATATGCTCGTATGCTTGTGCCAAAGATGGAACTTCAGGATCTAGATTATCCATTGGTTTGCCATCGCACCATAAAGCAAAGTTACGTGGTTGATTACAAGTAAAAGCAATCTGTGTGCCAAAGGGCAACATATCTTCAATAATTCGCTCCTGCAAAAAAGACTCACTTTCCCTGAAATGTGACTGGGCTGATTTCAAAAGATGCTCCAGATTGGTGAGGCGACTAAGAAAGATATTTTTGATCGAATCGATAATCTGGCTTGACATTTTAATGCTCCATTTAGACTGATTGAGCTAAAGGATTACTTGAGTTAATTCTAGGATAGATATTCTTGGTAGAAAAGCGATCGCTATACAATCATCCTTTCAAGTTTTTGAGTTATCAACAATGTTTGAGTGGTGGTAATCGTTGACAAGCTAAGTAGAGCTTTTTGTCTATTCATTGCCATGAATTGTTGAACGGTGAAGACATGCTCAGAAATTATTTAATCAAAGGTAATAGGTCAAACTCTTGGCGAATATCTAGAAGAGAGCGATCTAGCAAAGGATCAAACTCAAGAAATGGCAACAGTTTTTGCTGGTTGCGAGTTTTAAACCAGATCGGGATCAGCTCAATAATTACCCCAGGCAACACTTTCAAAACCGATCTATACAGCCAAAGCACTCCCTTCTCTCGGATCATATCCTCATACATCACATCAACAGCAGGGGAGTTTTTCATTTTGAGATACGTCTGAAAATCACATTCACTTGTCCACCAAAATAAAGGCAAAATCTTGAGTTCATCATGCATTCCTGTATCACAGGCATAAATTACATGCCCAACATCGTGTGCTCTTAGGATCTTGGCAAAATCCATAGGTTGCGTACTGGGATCGGTAACGTGAGGATTGAGAGCATAGTACTCTGCTAGACCTTCTCGTAAGGATTGAGTACTGTACTTGTCTGTATAAAGTGGTTTTTGGTTCATATATTTATGATACGAAACTGTATCGTAATTTATAATAACACCTATGAATGATGCCAAGAAAAAACCACCAGGAAGACCCCGCAGCAAAGCATCTCACCAGGCGATGCTAAAAGCTGCGCTGGAATTGCTTTCGGAGGTAGGGTTTGCCGCGATGAGTATTGAAGCGATCGCATCTCGTGCCAAAGTCGGCAAAACAACCATCTATCGACGCTACAACAGTAAATACGAACTGATCGCCGATGCCATTGAAAATATCAGAGAAGAAGTGTTGATTCCTGATACGGGAACTCTTTGGGGCGATATTGAGGCACTTATTGAAAATGCAGCGAAAATAACCCTCACCCCACTCGGACGGCAAGCCGTTGCCATGATTATCAGTAGCGCATCAAGCAATCCCGAGTTTGCCCAGATATATTGGCAAAAATATCTACAGCCTCGAAGACAAGCCTTCGATATTGTTATCAAACGGGCAATAGTAAGAAAAGAACTCGCAACAGATGTAGATTCAGGTTTAGTCTTCGACACCATGAGCGGCATCATGCTTTATGCCTTGATCTTTCCACCCAAAGAACCTTGGAAATTATATGTCCACCGATCACTGAGCTTACTCCTCTCAAGCAATTGTTGAATTGGCTTAGCTTGGGGTACTCATAATATAGCTTGTCTCATTTCCAAGCTGGTCAATGTATATGGGCAGAAAAAGTCTTAAAAATCTTCTTCTCCCTCATCAGCCACCAGATCTACAGAAGTACGTAAAAGTCGGTTTTCATAACGGCGATCAGGCGAAGCCTGACACCTTGTGATCGCGCCTACGTCCTTTGGCTTTACCTGCTCGTTTGCTACTGCGATTGTCTACGACGATTTCATCAAGATTTTGGGCATCATCTAGATTATCCCAACCCTTTTGTAGCGTACGCTTACCCATTGTCTATTAGTAACTGACTCTCTTACTATGGCATCCTGTAAATTATTGTAAAAATATTCCACCTTAGATGTCTATCTCAGAATCAGAGAAATGGGTAAAAGCCTTATCCAAGATGGGTTCTGTAGATTGAACAAAATCGCCAATTATAAAAAGTTTGATACGAAACAAGATCAGAAAGTAGCTACCAAGTAGGAAAAAACTTAAGTTGCCCTGAGATTGTAATAGGTCTTTTAACTATAAAAATCTCAACCACACTAGAATTACTAGACTTTTTGCACAATAAAGCATGTGTGCAATTCTGGGTACTGATCATACTCAAGATGTCTGCAAATACACCCCAATTCAATAAACAATTGCAAAAAACCATTAATACCTAACGACGAATAAGATACTTCTACTCCCATAAAGTCATTTTTATGTTCGTCTTCATTGTCAGTACCGCCACCAGAAAAAATTAGTACTCCATTAGGATTAAGGCTGGTAAGTAGCTTGGTTAAAACCTTCCTTTGTTGATTTAAAGGAATGTGCCAAAGACTATCCCAAGCAGTAATGAAATCGTATTTATAGATGATGTCCCACTCACAGATATCCTCATGATAAAACTTGACTGTCGGCTGCTTTTGGCGAGCCAAATCGATCATTTCTACTGAAATATCGATGCCCTCTGGTTCAAAGCCCAAATCCAAAAGTAAATCTATCAAGCGACCAGTACAACCGCAACCAACATCAAGTGCTTTACCTCTACTTTGGGTAAAAGCGATCGCTTTTTTGTGTTGCTCGATTCCATTGTTTTGATCAAAACTCTGATTCTGCCAGAGATGAGTAATGCGATCATAAGCCAAACCAATTTCCGTTGGAGTCATACCTTTGCCTCTATTGCGATAGAGTAAAAAATCCTAGCTTGTTATTTCCCTGATTAACCTACCTAGTCAGTCACTATAAGCAATTCGTCATATAGCTTCAAACAGTAAAAATACAACTAATTTTGCCAAGAAAAAACTCCAGTTCTCTGCAAAACTAGAGTTCATGAGTTAACCATCAATCGCATGAATCATAATCGTGCTTAATTACTCCACTAGAGTATTAAGTAGATTTTAGTATTTCGCCTCTGCTAAATCAGCATCGAACTTATCGCACCAAATTGTAACTTCATCATAATCAGCAGGATTGAAATCAAAAGGCAAACGATAAATTTGTTTCCCTGCATCCGCATTCAAACCAGAAAACAGACTATCTTCGGTGAACCTATCTCGTTTAGAAAATCCTATTTTAGGATCAGGTGCCCCATCAAATTCAAAATTATCCTGAAGAACTAAATAGTGAATTTCCCCTTTTTTTATGATTTCAAAGTCGCCACTTACCGTATGGCCACCTTGGCCAACAAAGCTACCAGTTTCGATTAATTTACCCCCAGCTAAAATATCTTCGGCCTTTACGATTGTGGGACTAATCGTCAAAGCTAACGCCGATAATAGCCAAATTACTCGTTGCATAATTTCACTCAAAGCAAACGTACATCGTAAAAACTTATCGAGGATACCTTAATGTAATCTGAGAAATTTTCTAAAGAAAGAATGTATTCATTTTGCTTAAAACAAGGACAAAGAAAACTTAATACAAGACAAACTTAATAGTAAATGATTCTAAAATTAAGCTAAAAATTCTAAAATTAAACGATTAAATTTTGTGGGGTACTCAATCGAACTCCAATGACCACATTGATCAAAGATTTCCAATCTACTGTTAGGAATAGCTTGCGCAGCATTATAAGCGTGGCTAACGGGAACCATCGGATCTTGCTTGCCCCAGATAATTAGGGTCTGGGCTTTAATCTTGGTCAAGTTGTCAGTGATTGGCTGACAAAACTGGCCCCAAATACTAAAAATAGAGCGTCCTAAATTGAGGGTTGCTGCTGCTGCACCTGGAAGAGTAGCCATTTTATAGAACTCTTCAACTAATTCCTCTGTAATTAATTGCGGATCGTAGACTGATTGTTTACACAACATTTTTAGACCAGATCTGGTTGGCGAACCCAGTAACTTGCCCAAGCCAGGAATTGTCGTCAGTCGCAGCAAAAGATTAATTTCTTTACCTAAACCAGCACTGCCAACCAAAATCAACCGATCTACTAAATCAGGAAATTTTAGCGTAAAGGTAAGTGCCACACCGCCGCCAGCTGAAGTACCAATTAGAGTGGCTTTGGAAATGCCCAACACCTCCATAAAATCTCGCGTAAACTGAGCCATAAAATCAAATGTGTAATCAGCATTTGGTTGTTCTGTACGACCTGCGCCCACCATATCAAAAGCATAGACGCGATGCTGCTTAGCTAAGTCAAAAATATTGTCTTTCCAAAGCTCAACATAGCCGCCGCCACCATGCAGCAGAATAACTGTGCTGCCCGAATCGCCAACTTGCCAATATCGCGTAGTTACAGAACCAATTTTCACATAAAGATCTTTTGGCAGGTTTTCAGTTTGATTCATCTCAACCATTAGATAAGTTTCCTGATTTGACTAACTATTTTTTTGCCAGATTAAGGAGTAGCGCCAAAATAGATGTCTTTTAATTTGGCAACCAGGAATCAACCTTTTGGCAATAGAGTTGATTTGAGAAAATGATAATGTTGACGGACGAGTAGGCGCAAACTTTTTAATAGCTAATAATTTTGATTTTCCATGCCAGTTTAAATAAAGCCAATTTAGAGGAACCGAAATAAAGCTGTATAAATAATCTAGAAAGTTTGCTTCTCGGTAAAGTCCTAAGATTAACAACTTGCCAGAGGGACGAAGCAACGATTTCATTTTAAGTAAAGCAGCCTCTAAATCCATGTGGTGAATCGAAGCTATAGCAACAATCAAGTCATAAGAGTTTTCTGCAAAATCAAGATCCAAAAAATTGCCATATCTATAGTTAATATTGCCAAGAATAGACTGATTTTGGGCAATTTCTATAGTTGCAATATCAGCATCTATAGCATCGACTACTGCTGCTCTGCTAGCTAGTTTTTTAGCAAATTCCCCTAGCCCGCATCCCACGTCTAACACAGAGTTGATTTTTTGAGGAAACTTATCTAATAAGTAATTATGGAAGTGATTGTTATGATTCCACATTGCTTTACTCAATTAAATTAGGTAACGTATTACAATAATTCGAAATTGCTAATGATTTAACCGCAAACTAGGAGCGTATTAGGGAATTTTAGTCATTCTGTAATATAACTAGCAATCATCTTACTCAATAACTCTATTTGCTGATTAATACTAATCGCCTTGAAGCCAAAAGCACGCTGAGTCATTAGACCATCTACTGTACAAAAAATCTGATTCGCCAGGATTTTATCTTCGATACCTAAAAACTCCATAAGCAACTTTTGATAGCGTTCGTAAGATTTTTGGATTGCTTCACCTAGTTCTGGTTGCTCTAGTTCTGGTTGTTGGAAAAAATTGAAAAATAGTAGAGTCTGCTTGTAGTAGTATTCCTCATTTTTAGTGAGATATTCACCAAAAGCAAGTAATTTTTCTTCGATAGTTGTTAACCCAGAGAACTCATCTTGTACCATAACTACATCACGGTCAGTTATTTCTTCAATCAATTGAATAAAGATTGATTGTTTGCTGGGAAAGTAATGGTAAAGGGTTCCAGTAGAGACTTCTAGATTTTTGGCGATTTGACGCATCGTTAAAGAACCATAGCCCCTTTGGGCAAATAAATCGAAGCATTTTTGCAGTAGTTCTTTACGGTAACGTTCGCGATCAACAATCTTAGGCATTAATCAAAACTATAGTGTCTCAACACTATTATATAACATTTGTTATAAAAAGAATATAAGTTTACTTTCTCCCTACTGACAATGTTGTTTTCATTTTGGAAAAGTCATTTAAGTGCGTTACTAATTCATCCTACAGAAGCAAAAGTTTTACTACTAGCTCAAGAAAAGACCTGGTCTTTGCCCAATACTATCGTCAAAGGAAAAGTCGATCGCAATAACTTTCAACAGGTTAAGCAACTGTTTGAGTCAGAACTTGGCATTAAGCTTAGTGTGCTGCAATATGCTTGCGATCACGAAGACACCAAACAAAAGCACATCTTTACAACCTATGTCATAGAGCAACAAGATCATAGAGAACAAGTAACTAAAGGAACTTGGATCGATACTCACAATTTAAATAAGCTTACTTTTGCCGAGCCAACTCTCAAAAAGCTACTAGATCAGTATCTCAAAGAGTTTATCAGCGGTAATATTCCTGAGTTAAGACCACCTTGGGCGCTTCCTGGTTGGTTTAGCGAGGTTTCTGCCTGGATCGAAAATCAATTGAGCAGTCTAGGCTATCAACAGATTGCACCTATAGAATATGTCAAAAATTGGTCGATATCTTGTGTTCTCAAAGTTCCAACTGATGCAGGTAATTTTTACCTCAAAGAGGCTTCTACCTTACCTTTATTTTGTGATGAACCAGTTATTACCGCAGAATTAGCCAAGCTCTTTCCTCAGAATATGCCAAAAGTCATAGGCTACCAAGATAGTTGGCTGTTGTTAGAGGATTTTGGCGAACCTATTGGTAGCAAAAGGCCACCAAAAGTCAGACAACATGTCTACCAACTCTTAGCAACAATGCAAATTGCATCAATAGAACATTGCGATCGCTTACTACAATTAGGTTGTTTAGATCGACGTTTGGAGATTTTAAGTAAGCAAATCGAGCTTTTGGCCAATGATGAAAATGCCACCTCTGGACTATCTGCTCCGGAAAAAGACCGGTTTCAAAGTTTAGTCACCACACTCCAGGATTACTGTACTCAACTAGGAAGCTACAAAATCCCTTCGACTCTGGTTCACGGCGATTTACATCTGGGAAATGTTACGTTCAATCAGGGTAATTATCTCTTTTTTGATTGGACTGATGCTTGTATTTCCCATCCCTTTTTTGATTTCTTAGAATTTTTTATCGCTAATAAAAGTAAATCTTGGTTGATTAATCTCTATCATTTTCAGAGCGATCGCAGTAAAGCTCGTTTAAGGGACTACTATCTTTCTCAGTGGCAAGAGTACGAATCCCTAGAACGGTTACAAGCAGCTTGGAGCTTAGCAGGAGTATTATGTCTAGCTCATCATGCAGTTACCTATCAGCACATCATCGCGACTTTAGAGCCGAGAACAAAATCAGAATTCGAGAATTTTTTACCTTTTTTGTTACGACAAATTCTGGCTAATTTTGCTAACTAAGACTGGAAAAATCTCAATTCATGAGGGCAGTCTTTAGGCTGCTACTCTTTTGGTTTGAGCATTATTTACCAATCTGCCATCTTCGAGGTGAACTACGCGATCAGCAATATCTAGAATTCGATTATCATGAGTGACAAGTAAGATGGTGCTGCCTTGTTCGCGGGCGAGTTTTTGCATCAAGTTAACTACATCTCGACCAGATTTACTATCCAAGGCTGCTGTTGGTTCGTCAGCCAAAACAATAGCAGGATGAGCTACTAAAGCACGTGCGATCGCAACCCGTTGTTTTTGTCCTCCAGAGAGATTTTCTGGATAGTAGTTAACTCTGTCTGCCAGGCCCACTTGTTCGAGCATATTTAACGCTCTTTGTTGCATTTCGGCTTTGCTGTATTTGCCGTGAACTTCCAGCCCCATTTGGACATTTTGTAGAGCAGTGAGGCTTTTGTGTAGATTGTGCGCTTGAAATATATATCCATTGTTACGCCTAGCCATAACCAGCTCACTTTGACTTGCGCCACAGAGTTCTTTACCCAGTACTTTGAGGCTGCCAGATTGAGGAGATCGCAGACCACTAACGAGAGTTAACAATGTAGTTTTTCCCGAGCCAGAAGGCCCTGTCATCAAGACAATCTCCCCACGATTTATTTCAAGATCGATATCGAATAAAACCTGTTTGCGAAGTTCCCCTCTACCAAAGTAATGATCAAGGCTTTTAATTTGAATTACTGGTTGATTGCCCATGATTAATTATTTTGTAGTTAATGTTTTATCTGATTGAGAAATCCTTCTTCCCCAAGGTTTAAGAAAAGAAATAATGATAATAAAAGCTACTGATATAGTTTGAATAATCCCTCCGATCAAAGCACCTTTGGCATCAAAGACATATAGAGGATTAGCTAATGCTTGGAGCCGTTCTGCTTCTGAAATAGAAGTCACTGCATTTACCCAAGGGCCTAACCAAATAGTGCCAATCGAAATTAAAGCTACGGTTCCAATCCACTTGGCAATCACCCAATAGTGTTTAAAAAAGCCCCAAATAGTTAACCAACAAAGTAAAGCACCCGTTACCAGAGATAAAGTAGCAGCGGGAATGATAATAAAATCATCAAAAGTTTTTAACATCTCATTCAAGGCATAAAGTGCATCACCATTTTGGTTATCAATATTGTTTAAGGAGATAACAATCATACAGATTGCTGTCCCAAACCAAATTGCCCCGCAAATTACATGGGCAGAAATTAACCATTGCTTTTGTTTTACGTTGAGTTTTGGCATTGTTTTGTTGAATTTAAATTATGAGTAGTTAAAATATATCCGCGGGATCGGCTGATTGAAGTTTACGAGTAGCAATTGCGCCCGAAATCGAACACATAGCGATCGTCATAAATAAGACAGTTACAGCACGAGAGGCAGGTAGAACGATAGGAAGGGCAGTAGCTGCTGCGGTGAGTTGATAAAGTCCTGCTGCGATCGCGACACTAGGAACAAAACCGATCAAAGAAAGAATAATTGCTTCTTCAAAGACGACTCCCAGTAAATAGGAGTTTTTATAGCCCATTGCTTTAAAGGTGGCGTACTCTGCCATATGGTCGTTGACATCAGTGGAAAGTACTTGATAGACAACTACAATTCCCACAATAAAACCCATTGCTGTACCAAGGGTAAAGACAAAACCGATCGCGGTGCTGTTTTGAATGTAGTCTAATTCTGAGGCTACGTATTCGTCGTAGGTATAGGCTTGTACGTCATCGGTAAGATAGTTATTTAGCTGAGTACTAATAGTCTCAACATCTGCACCTTCCGCTAAGTTGATTATCCCTAAGCTTACCAACCCAGGATTTTTGCGGGGGAACAACCGCATAAAGTTTTGATCGCTAGTAATCAAAGCTCCATCATCAGCAAAAGAGGCCCCCACACTAAACAAACCAGCAATGGTTAAAGTAGTGCGATCGCTTTCTGTAGTAATCGTTTCTCCCGCCTCAATTTGACTAATCACCTCGTCGTATTCGCCGCGGGATGCCTGATCAAACAATACGGTGTCGGGAATTTTGACTTTAGCTAGTTGACTATTAACTTCAGGCAGATCGAAAGCAGGCTTATCGGGATTAAACCCAATTACCGTCATTGAAGTTTGCTCGCGGTTTTGAGGATTGCGCCAACTCTTAGAACCGATATAAACAGGTTCCGCAGACTCTACTCCAGGAATATCCATTGCTTGATAAAGTCGGCGACGGGGAAACGTAGCAGGTCGATTGAAATTGGTTGCTTGAGTACTAGTCAAGACAATATCACCATTAACTTTGCGAGGATATTGCGTATTGGTGGTGTAGAGCGCATTCATAAAACCCAACTGCATAAAAATCAGAATATCGGCAAAGGCAATACCAGAAAGTGCAGTCAAAAGTCGAAATTTATCATGTTTAAGTTGTAGCCAACCCAATGATGTACGGTTTTTCAAGAATTTCAGCATGATGTTGTCTTATTTATGGAGAAGAGATATTACTGACGAACCAGGAAAGCTCAACAAAAATCAAGTAATACTAGAGGTCGATTTGCACATTCACCAATAGATTAGTCAGTCCCGAAACCTTGGCGCTAGAAGCTTCATCAAGTTTGATCCGAACCTCAATTACCTTGGCATCAATATTGGCTGAAGGATCGGTGTTGACGACTGCTTGCCTTTGAATTTCCAAGCCAATTTGTTCTACTGTGCCTGTCAAAGCCTCAGAGATAGCACTGCTGGTAACACTGGCATTTTGTCCGATCTTGACTTTAGGAATATCACTTTCATAAACTTCGGCCACAGCGTACATCTGCTCGATTTGTCCGATACGAGCCACCCCTTCATTGCTAGAAACGATCTCTCCTGATTTAGTTAGTACTTTGAGGACGGTTCCTGCTTGGGGAGCTTTGATATAACTACGGTTGAGGTCTGCTTGGGCGATCGCAACTTGTGCTTGAGCTTCTGTGACTTCGGCTTGGGCCACATTAACATCGACGGGACGAACTTCAGCGATTCTATTTAAAGTTGCTTTGGCTTCTGCTAGTTGCTGTTGTTGGGCAGTTTCAATTCTATTTAAAGTCGCTTTAGCTTCTGCTAGTTGTTCTTGAGCTACCGCTAAAGTTAATTGTCTACTGTCTCTCTGGGAGGCGGTCACTGCTCCTTGTTGATAGAGCTGTTGATAGCGTTGATCCTCTAGTTGAGCGTTATTTAGTTCGGCTTGAATCCTACTAATAGTCGCTTGTTGAGCTGCAATATTGTTACTCCGTTCTGCTGTAATGCGAGAAATAGCTGCTTGTTGGGCTTGGATTTCGCCTGTTTGTGCTCCTGCTCGAACTCTTGCTAAGTTCGCTTCAGCCACAGCGACTCTGGCTTGAGCCTGTTGCAGAGTTGCCAAAGCACGATCGCGACTATCTAAGATCGCAATCGTCTCACCTTGCTGTACTTTGTCCCCTTCCTGGATCAACAATTCTTGGATCAAATTACCTGAAGCACCAGAAGAAACCGATATTTCAACAATTTCTCCTGCTGGCTCTAGTCTACCCAGTGCCGTAACAGTCTTAATTTCAGGAATTATAGCTTCTGGGATAATCTCAGGTTCAGGGACTGTTGAAAACTGTCGAATTGTATAAATAGTAGCTCCACCAAATAGTAATGCGATCGCAATTACAAAGGTAGACGTCTTATTTAATAGTGATTTAGAAGATTTGGGTTGTTTCTTTATGGTGCTAGTCATGATTTATAACTAAACCGTTTAGTTCAATATACTCCTATAATAAAACTAAACCGACTAGTTTAGCAAGTGTAGCCAATCAAAAAATTTTCCTCTCTCCGTAAGTAACTTCCAATTAAAAAACAAGGAGAAAAACTAAATAAAGAAGTAAAACTCTCCAGCCAAAATCTCAAACAAGCCTCCATAAATATATTTTGGAATGTCTGAATGGTTATTTTGATGCAGAAAGTAGCAAAAACTTGCAGTACCGTCTATGGCAACCTCAAAATGCTTTAGTGGCAAATCAAACAAAAAACACCAGTTAATTTAGTTTATGCAATCGATGATATGTACTGGCTCAGTGTCAAAATGATTTTCATCATAAAAATGGGCAGAGTTGGTTCCGACTTCACTCAAGCAACTGACTCAACTCAAAAAAGGATAAGATCTACACCAAAGTAAAAGATGATAAATGAATTAAAACCTTATCAAAGACACCTCAAATTATCTGGATGCATGAATTTTAGAGAATTGGGTGGTTATAAAACGATTGATGGGAAGCAAACCAAATGGCAAACTTTATTTCGTAGCGATAGTTTACATCAGCTCCCAGAATCCAGCCAAAAGCAACTAATCAACTACGGAATCAAAACTATTGTCGATCTTCGTAGTAGCTTCGAGCTAGAGTCAGAAAGTTATCCATTGAGCCAAAGAACAGAAATTCAATACTTTAACTTTCCTCTGATTGCCGAAAATCAACGCAATATTATTGCAGCTATCAAACATCAAAGCTTGTTGGAGCTAAATACCTTTTTTCTGGAAGAGCGATCGCAGATTATCAAAACCATTATCGAAACTATTGCAACTCAAACGGCTCCTGTGGTGATTCACTGTGCAGTAGGCAAAGATCGCACGGGAGTCATTTCAGCTCTTTTACTAGCGATCGCTGGTGTTACCAGAGAAACTATCGCCCAAGATTACAACCTCAGTGATATCTATCTCGCTCCTTTATACGAAGAGCTTCGCCCTCAAGCCGAAAGAGAAAACTTTACTCATCTGCTTTCATCTCCGATGCAAACTATGCTCGATACATTTGAGCATCTAGAAGAAAACTATGGCGGAGTCAAAGACTATCTAAAACAAATTGGGATAGATGACAGTATGTGCGTTCGCCTTAGAGCAATCTTGATTGACGGCTAGCAATCTGCACTCCTTGTTCCGCCTTCCTCACTCCACTATCCTTAATTAATGAGCAAAAAAGAACGCACTAAGTCAGAAGTAAAAGCTGAAGCAATTCTTGCAGGAGCAATGCAAGAATTTTTAAAGCATGGTTATGCCGCTGCCAGTATGGACAAAATTGCTAAAGCAGCCAAAGTATCTAAGGCTACTGTGTACAGTCATTATGGCGACAAAGAAAGCTTGTTTAACGCGGTAATGCAAGACTTGGTGAAAGATAAATTTCAAACAGTAATGGGTTTACAAAAACCTGAATCACTAGAGCAAGATCCCAAAGTAGTCTTATCAACAATTGCGCTGGGAATGCTCGAAAAGGCTAAAAGCGATCGTACTTTCCAAGACTTTGTCAGGATCATTATGGGAGAATCAGGACGTTTTCCTCAATTAGCCAAGGCCTACGTTACATCCCTAGCAAAACCAGCTATTGAAACTCTTACGCAATACTTTACAGCTCATCCACAATTAAAAGTTGACGATCCAGAATCAGCAGTCAGAGTGATGATGGGCACACTAGTATACTTCATCATCTTGCAAGAAATGCTCCACGGCAAAGAAATCTTACCTATGGACAACAAACGTCTAGTCGACACCTTAACCGACCTGATCGTAGATCATCAAAACTAAATGCTCATTTAACAAACAATAGGGCGCAGTTAACGCCCTATCTAGTAGATAAAATAAAATTTCAGTTAGTGGAACTTCAATATAGCTATATTTGTGAAGGTCGCCCGGCTATCTCTTTAACATATCTTTGACAGTAGAGATTAACTCTGCTGCTTGAAAAGGTTTGGTCAGATAAGCATCTGCACCCTGCTTCATCCCCCAATAGCGATCAAACTCTTCGCTTTTGGTAGAACACATCAAAACGGGAATTTCCTTAGTAGAAGGGTTGTTTTTCACCCAACGACAAAGTTCATAGCCATTCATTTCTGGCATGATTAGATCTGTAATTACTAGATCAGGGGTATGCGTCCCTAGTACTTCTACTGCCTCATTACCATTAGTGGCAGTTAACACCTTGATCTTTAAAGAACCAAGAATCTCCGAAAATGTCTCTCTCAGACTGCTGCTGTCATCAACAATGAGAATTGTAACCATCTTATATCGCTGAAATTTTAAATAAGCCTAAGCTCTTCTAGTATAGTTCCCTATTGACGCGAATTAATTAACAATACTCAAGGATCTTTCGTTATCCAGAAGTACACAGAGAAAAAAAGCCGAGAAAAGTCAACAACAACCCGAAAAACTAGCAAAAAACAAGAAAAATTCCCTAGAAATACTTAGTTTAGTAGTGGGTTCCTGACTTACGATAATGGACTGCAGTCAACCCTTCAGTCTGCAAGAGTTGACCTTGTTCTGCAACTGCATATAAAAGCCAATGGTCGCCACATTCCATTTTATTAGCGATGCGACATTCTACATAAGCCAAGGCATTTTTGAGGATAGGACAACCGTTTTCTGCGGTTTCTAGCTCGACTCCTCCAAAGCGGTCTTCTCCAGGGGCAAAAGGTTTGAGAAACTGTTTCATCAGACCGATATGGTTACCTTGCTGCAAAATATTCAGAACAAAAGGATTTCCCTTGAATAGTAGAGACTCGATCGCTCTTTCTTTGGCTACCGCGATAGTTAGCCCAGGTGGGTTAAAAGTTGCTTGAGAAACCCAAGAAGCTAGCATTGCACCTGAAACTTCTTTTTGCTGAGTTGTCACAACACATAATGAGCCAATAATTCTTCCTAGAGCTTGTTCGGTTCTTGCTCCTTCAGAGGTGCCACTAGCAGTTCTTGTTTTACGAGCACGTTTAGCTTTTTTGAGGGCTTGGGCAAAATCTGTTCCTGCCTCTTCGCAAGTTTTGAGTACGGCATCAGTAGGCTTAAACTTGACTCGAATGGGTTCAAAGCCAAAGCTATAACCAGCATTACGGAATTTACTTTCTAAGATATCGATCGCTTCACCACTCCAACCAAAAGAGCCAAATACCCCAGCTAGCCTGGTTTTATCGGTATTAGCCAGGACTGTTCCCAAAGCAGTTTGGATTTGAGTTGGGGGATGTCCGCCCAAAGTAGGAGAACCCATCACAAAGCCACTAGCAGCTTCTACGGCTTGTTTGATTTCTTCTGGTTCGGCAAATTCTGCATTGATTGACTCTACCCTTACCCCTGCTTTCGAAATTCCTCTAGCGATCGCTTGAGCAATCGTAGCAGTGTTTCCATAAGCGGAAGCATAAATTAGAGCAGCAGAGATACTTAGTTCTCCTTGGTTATTCAGCCAGGTTTGATAGTCACTAGTAAGCTCTTTGAGGCTGTACTTCACCAAACATCCATGACCTACAGCATAGATTTGGGCTGGTTTCTCACTAATTTTTTCAACCGCAATTTTTACCTGCTGAGCATGAGGAGCCATGATGCAATCAAAATAATAGCGACGGTCTTCTGTATCAATTGTCCAACCTTCATCAAAAACGCGATCGCCGCAAACATGCATCCCAAACAATTTATCGCTAAACAGCACTTCTGTCGCTGGGTCAAAAGTACACATCAAGTCGGGATAGCGAGGATTAGGAGTAAGAATAAATTCGAGATGATGTTCTTTTCCTAGATCGAGAGTGTCACCTTTTTTGATGATTTCTGTTTTGAGCTGACGGTCTTCAAAAATTTTGCCAAGAGAGATCGCAGCAGGGTTAGAACAAACAACAGTGATCTCTGGCTTGAGGTCTAAAATCTTCGCTAAAGTCGCTGCACGGTTGGGGTTGATATGCCCCAAAACAATATAGTCCAGGCTCTGGATATCAATACGTTCTTGAAGAGCTGCTATAAAAATATCGGTAAATGATTCCCCAGGAATATCAATTAAAGCCGTTGTATCTCCCTCTACTAAATAAGAGTTGGCAGTAGTTCCTTTTTTCCGAGAATACTCAATCTCAAATTTCAAGCGATCCCAAGTACGCGATCGCAGTACACGAGTATCCTCAGCGATGGGAAATACTTGTACATCTTTGGCTTTATTCTCAGACATCTCTAATACCCGTTGGCGATCTTCTAACTTTTATTAAGTTTACACTTCAGACTGATTGATTAGTGGGTACAGATTTTGATTACCATAATTCATTAGAGCCTATACATAAAAGACAAATAATTGATTTTTATCAGTAATCAATCTCCTCTAGCTATTTTTGCAAATTGGACTCAATCACATCAATTAATCTTGGGGCAGTCTGTTGAGGCTTGCTGTCAGAATGTCGCTAGTTTGCCCTGAAACACTAAACACCAATGCCTCGCGATAGACTCTGCCTGCACTATTTGCATAACTATTAGCTGCACCAGAATTGGCAATCACCGCAGCTTGAGCACAACGAAACGCCAAATCAATTGCAGTTGCTCTAAGTTGTAAATCCTGTTGATAGTCGCGATCGCTTTTACTTAGAGTTTCTTGTATCTCTTGATGACATTGTTTGAGTTGTTGCTCTAGACTAATTTGACTCTCCAAAATCGCGTCTAGTGGTTTCTTTTGATAGGTTTGTTGCAAAATATCTAAGGCAGCATAGGCACAGCCAAGGGGAAACCAACAGTGGTTGAGAGTGTTTTTCTGGCTAGTAAGGTGAATTTTTCCTGGAGACTTGATGTCGACAACTAGCTCCGAATCAAGATACCAATTATCTAACTCAACGCTAACTGTGTTGGTAGCACTCATAGAAATCAAGTCCATCGGTTGACTGACACTAATTTCACTTTGTACAGTTTGCTGAGCATGTAAAGGAACTAAGCCATATAGCTCTCTACCATCTGGTAAAACCGCCCCAATAATAAACTCAGAAAAAATCTTGCCTCCTGTAACCCAAGGAACTGTCCCTGAAAGCTCGTATCCCCTTGCAACTGGTTTCGCCATAACCAGGGGTTTGCCAGGACGACGCAACTGAGAAAACCCCACACCAACAAGTTTCTGTCCAGCTGCCATCAGAGGTAAATAAGTCTGTTGCAGATTACAATTCTTGCTTTTAGCTAAAAAAGACCCCGCACTCTGATGTTGAGTTTGCAAAAATGCTAGTGCCCCAGAAATCCGTGCAATTGCAACTTGCCAAGAACCATATTCAAGAGCGTTTAGACCATTACCACCTAATTCTAAAGGGGCTTTTAAAGCGAGTAACTTACGATCTCCCAATTGCTGAAGAGCTTGTTGGAGAGCTTGCCAATCTCGATCTAAGCGATTAGCTTCGAGATCAATATTTTTAAGTTGATTTGTAATAAAAGCGATCTCGCTCATTCTATTTTAAAGTACTGGATCTTATCTATACTTAGCAGTAATCAACCACAAATGCTTGATGAAATGACAACTTTTCCTTCCAAGAAACAAATAGAGCAACTTATAGTCGCTGCGGAAGAGCTACTACCTAAAGCTTATGCCCCTTATTCCGATTTTCAGGTAGGAGCAGCGCTATTGAGTAAACAAGGGAATGTTTATACAGGTTGTAATGTGGAAAATGTCTCTTATGGTCTAAGTATCTGCGCTGAACGTAATGCCATTACCACCGCAGTCGCAACTGAGGGTAAAGATCTCGAAATTGTTGCGATCGCCATAACCAACAGCCGTCAAGTTGCTTGCTCTCCTTGTGGCGCTTGTCGTCAGTTTATTCAGGAGTTTAGTCAAGATGCCGTGGTGATCTTCCGCAATAGTAGTGGCTGGCAAACTTCTTCAATTCGCGAACTTTTACCAGATGGCTTTAATTTTTAGATTTTGATCAGGAAGTTAGCGATCGCTAGAGGCAGCAGTTGTTACATAAAATTCATTAATCTAGCATTCTCTAACAATAGCCAATCATAATTTGCGATCAAGCTAGAAAGAGCGCAAAGAAAGGTATATCCTATATAGGTTACTCTGCAAATCAATACTTAGTACGTGATGAAATCATATCTTGCTGCTGCTGTTCAAATGACCAGTAAACCTGACCTCGCGCACAATTTGGCTGAGGCGGAAGAGCTTATCGAATTAGCGGTACGTCAAGGTGCAGAATTAGTTGGTCTTCCTGAAAATTTTGCTTTCTTAGGCAAAGAAGCCGACAAGATTGCCCAAGCAGGAGAGATTGCAGAGAAAACAGAGCAATTTCTCAAAACAATGGCACAACGCTTTCAAATCCACATTTTGGGTGGGGGCTATCCTGTCTTAGTACCAGAGGATAATTCCAAAGCTTACAACACAGCAATTTTGATCGATCCCAACGGTCAGCAATTAAGTAACTATCAAAAAGTACATTTGTTTGATGTTGATGTACCCGATGGCAACACTTATTGCGAATCTAGCACTGTAATGGCAGGTAAAGATCTGCCAGAGATTTACAACTCTAGCAAGCTTGGCAACTTAGGTTTATCTATCTGCTACGATGTGCGTTTCCCTGAGTTTTATCGTCATCTTTCTCAGAAAGGAGCCAATGTTTTATTTGTGCCTGCCGCTTTTACAGCCTATACAGGGAAGGATCACTGGCAAGTACTATTGCAAGCACGAGCAATTGAAAATACTTGTTATGTAATTGCTCCCGCACAAACTGGTAATCACTACGAAAGACGCTACACTCACGGCCATGCCATGATTATCGATCCTTGGGGAACTATTATTGCTGATGCTGGAGAAAAACCAGGAGTTGCAGTAGGAGAGATTAGCTTTGATCGCTTGAACCAAGTCCGCCAACAAATGCCTTCTTTACAGCACCGTGTGTTTGGTTAGGAGAGAAATTATGTTAAAAAAACTGGTTTGTATTTGCTTGGTTGCGATCGCAGTATTCTTAGCTAACCCTGTTCCTACTTACGCAGGAAGTCTTGATGCAGCAGCTATTTTTACCGATAACTGCTCTGGTTGCCATACTAAAGGAGGGAATATTATTCGCCGTGGCAAAAACCTCAAGCTAAAAACTCTTAAGCGCAACCATGTAGATACCCAAGAGGCCATTATTGAGCTAGTGACTAATGGGAAGGGCATCATGTCTGCTTATGGCGATCGCTTGAGTGATGCAGAAATTGCTGCAGTGGCTGATTATGTTTTAGAGCAAGCTAACCAAAATTGGAAAGGTTAATAGCACAGAAAGATTAATCATCTAATTCTGTTAGGCTTTTGTCTAAGCGATCGCTATCGTATTTAGTGATTTTCAGAAATTCTGAGCTAGGTAATAAACCAGCAGCATAAGCAAAAGTACTCTAAGGCTCTTTCTTCAAAATCAACTAACGGAGAAATCTTTGCTTGATAAGATTCAACTCTTTCGTATAGTTAGCTTAATTGGAAGTGAGTAGCAAAAAAAATACCCTCAGTAATGAGGGTCAGGGTAGAGTTAGTTGTCAATCTTTAATACAGCCATAAACGCCTCTTGAGGCACATCTACCGTACCGATCGCTTTCATTCGCTTCTTACCCTTAGCTTGTTTCTGCAAGAGTTTTTTCTTACGGGAAATATCACCACCATAACATTTGGCGAGTACGTCTTTACGTAACGCAGGGATGTGTTCACTGGCAATAACTTTAGTACCAATGGAAGCCTGAATAGGTACTTTGAACTGATGGCGGGGGATTAGCTCTTTGAGTTTTTCGGCTAGAGCACGACCTACATAGTAGGCTTTATCGCGGTGAACAATGGTAGAAAGTGCGTCTACTTTGTCTTTATTAACCAGGATATCCAGTTTGACAAGATTATTTTCCCGATAGCCAATTAATTGATATTCCATACTGGCATAACCGCGAGAACGAGATTTCATGCGATCAAAGAAATCAGTAACCACCTCTGCCAAAGGAAGCTCATAGATCAAGCAAGTACGATTAAGGGTAAAGTACTTCATGTCTTGGAACTCACCACGACAGTTTTGGCAAAGCTCCATCAAAGTTCCCACAAAGCTTTCAGGGGTAATGATTTCGACTTTGATATAAGGTTCTTCGATTTTTTCCCGTTTTTGCGGATCGGGCAATAAAGAAGGGTTATCAATTTCCAGAACCTCACCTTCTGTGGTGGTAACGCGATAGATTACCGAAGGTGCGGTGGTAATTAGTTCAAGGTTGTACTCTCGCTCCAGTCTTTCCTGAACGATTTCCATATGAAGTAAGCCCAAGAAGCCACAACGGAACCCAAAACCCATTGCACTAGAGGTTTCTGGCTCATAAGATAAAGCTGCATCGTTGAGTTTGAGCTTTTCGAGAGCATCTTTAAGATCTGGATATTGGTCTGAGTCTGTAGGAAACAAACCACAAAAAACCATTGGTTTAGCTTCGGTATAACCGCCCAAAGGTTCTGGTGCGGGAGATTTGACCAAAGTGATTGTGTCACCGACACGAGCATCTTCTACAGTTTTAATCGCAGCAGCGAAATAACCTACTTCACCTGCATGCAGCTCATCGACTCTAACTTGAGTGGGTGACAAGACACCAAGCTCATCGATTTCATATTCCTTACCCGATGCCATCAACTTGACTTTATCGCCTTTCTTGACTTTGCCATCCATAACCCGGAAGTAAACAATTACCCCGCGGTAAGCATCATAATAACTGTCAAAAATTAAGGCTCTCAGAGGTTGGTCTACAGTATCTTCTGGTGGAGGAACCTGCTGTACAATCGATTCTAAAATATCTTCCACACCAATACCTGCTTTCGCAGAGGCCTTGATGATATCGGTACAGTCTAGGCCGACAACTTCCTCAATTTCACTAGCTACTCTTTCAGGTTCAGAGCCAGGAAGATCGATTTTGTTGAGAACAGGAATTACTTCTAATTCATTTTCAATCGCTAAATAGACGTTAGCCAAGGTCTGAGCTTCCACTCCCTGAGAGGAGTCAACTACTAGCAAAGCACCCTCGCATGCTGCTAGAGAACGAGATACTTCATAAGAGAAATCCACGTGCCCAGGGGTATCGATCAAATTCAAGACATAATCATTACCATCTTTGGCTCGATAGTTCATCCGAGCAGCTTGTAACTTAATGGTAATCCCCCGCTCTCGCTCCAGATCCATATTGTCGAGAAACTGCTCTTTCATTTCTCGTTGTGCTACTGTGCCTGTTACCTGTA
>CAZSEZ010000031.1:0-25236 GCA_964606015.1 uncultured bacterium | reverse complement strand
GCAAAGTATTTGCGGATCACGAAATCCAAGAAGAATACGTCCGTCATAGCAATCTTGATTGGACAATTATTCGCCCAGGAGCTTTTATCGATGGAGATCTCACTGGTCAATATCGCCACGGTTTTCCAGGAAATGATAAAACTTCTAGCCTAACTATTTCCCGCCCCGATGTGGCTGATTTTATTCTCAAACAACTTACTGACAATACTTATCTGGGTAAAGCTGCTAGCTTGTCTTATTAAGTTATTTGGGTTCAAGAAGAAGTACGACATGAAAAAATCTCAATTTTTGACGGTGATACTATGTCTTTCGGGATTAATAGCTATGAGTATTGGCATATTAATACAGATATCACCACTAGATTTTTACAGTGCGAATAACATCGATATTGGTAGTAATGTCAATTTATTTAGTGAAATTCGAGCCTCTTCAGGTTTTCTTCTAACTTCGGGAATTTTAATTTTAACTGGCGCATTTGTGGATCAGCTTCAATTCACCTCAATTGTTCTTTCGACTGTTCTATATCTTTCTTACGGTTTATCTAGATTTGCCAGCATAGCTATTGATGGAATGCCAGTGAGTTCTCTAATTCAGGCTATGTTCATCGAGATAATAATTGGTCTATTTTGCCTATTTTCTCTCTGGAGACATCTATATCGTGAATTGAGTAATTCAATAAAATTACAAGGAAAATAATCATGACTATTTTAGACAATGTCCGTTTGCCCTTGATTGTCTTGGCGACTGTGGGGAGTGGTGTGAGTGCAGGGATCTTTTTTGCCTTTTCCACTTTTGTCATGCAAGCCCTAGCTAAAATCCCGCCAGCTCAAGGGATTAGTGCAATGCAAGCGATCAATATTACTGTAATCAACCCTTGGTTTATGGTGGTATTCTTTGCTCCTGGAATAGCAGGCATCTTACTCAGTCTTTCTCTATTGTTCCAATGGCAACATTCCCTGGCTCCTTATTTACTCGCTGGTAGTTTGCTCTATCTAGTAGGAACTATTGGCACGACTGTTTTTGGTAATATCCCACTAAATGATGCTTTGGCCGTGGTTAATCCAGATAGTTTTGAAGGGTCGGCGCTCTGGTCAAAATATTTAACCGACTGGACTTGTTGGAATCATCTCAGAACCGCAGCAGCGATGTTTGCCGCAACTTTGTTTGCTATTGCCTTCCGTTTACGCACAATTTCCCCAGTCTGAGCCAATAGAATTGTTAAAAGCGATCGCTTGAAAAATTATCTTTAGTAAAGCGATCCTTTTTCTCGTCAAAATTTGCTTCTTCAAGTTTGTGTTGTTCGAGATCTCAAGGTAAAACTGTTGCTTTGCTCTCTTGTTTTTCTAGCCACCAGCCGATCACCGGAAATTGAATCCAGAAAGAAAAATAGAAAAAGCTGAGATACCAGTAAGCAATCATAAACCCGATTCCTAGGCCTTTGTAAACTGCAAGTAAAAGATAGTCATAGATAAACAAAGGCAACGTTAGATATAGTGCCAGCCAACAAGAATTAACTAGGTGCTGGCCATTATCCCAGTAATTCTTCAGAGTGTAGTGAGTGATGGGAAAATATAATCCTGTAACCAGAATTAGAACTGTTACTTTTGCCCAAAAAACCCATTGCTGATAGTACTCTGGTAAACCAATGAGATAAAAGCTCAGCCAAGTAATAAAGCTATACCCCAAAAGTTGCAAGTGTTTTTTTCTAGTCATTTATTCAGTGGTTTGGTATTTGGAGATCTCTTAAGTTATTAAGTTATTAGCTTTTGGTACTTTTATCTTAGTGAAATAGGGAAAATAGCTTAAAGCTGACAACCTAAAAACCACTCGTAACCTGCTTTGAGTTGTTGTTTGGCTTCATTTTTAATGATAGTGCCATGTGCCATGACTACTTGCTCAAAGTCCCAAGATAAAATCCTCTCAATAGAGTCTTTTACTGCTATTTTGTCTTGAATGACAAGTTTTTCTAGGATAGAAGGACGGAGCTTTTCATAACAGCCTAGAATACGGGCTATAAGCTGAGTGAGCCAAGGAAAGCTATTGTCAAAATAAAAAGCAATGTCTGTGATGATCAAGGTTTTAGAAGCAGGATGAAAAAAAACAATTTCATTCAGTTCTTTCACTCCAGTCGGTAGAGGTACTGCAAAACCTGAAAAGAGAAAATATTCTAACTGTTGATCAAACTCGATCACATCCTGTATAAGAATTAAATCGCTTTGAATATCGGGTTTTTTCGCGAGTAGTCCTGGTGGCGTAATAGTTATTGCTTCAGGGTAAATTTTTTGGCAAGCAGTCAGATATAGATAATGAAACAAGTTTGGGGAAATCAGATACTTAACTTTTCCCAGGTTGTTAATTTGGTCGATAGTTGTGGGGTCGAGTGTAACTGGGGAGATTAAGGCAATGTCATTATTATCCAAAACAACTATGCTCATTCTGGTTCCGACTTCTAAGCCGTAGTATTTTTGCGGTTGTTTCACAATCCATAAACGATCGCCGATTTGCTTGAGCATTACTTCCTACTTGATTTACAACGATGATACACGTGAATAATTGCTATTTACTGGCAGCAGCGATCGCATTGACCGCATTGAAAATCAGGTTTTGGTGGGGCAACACCGAAAGCAGCTAAGACATAAGCCCAACGACATTTTTTAGAAGCCAGAAAACCTTTGATTAATTGAGTTTTGGGTATTTGTAATTTTCTTAGCTCTTTAGTTTTGTTTTTGATTAACTTGCGATAGTTAAATGGATCTTGCCATTTCACCATGTTGAAACGTTGCAAAATAGCTAGAGACAATTCACAATCAGGAACTTCTCTACTCAGCTGAGTCAGATCGCCTTTGGGTGGTAGCTGGGCAAATAATTTTTGGGCTTGGTGAAACTTTTGTTGAATTTGCTGGGTGAAAAATTGACTACGTTGTTGATCGCTATTGTCTAACCAACCTGTTGGTTCACTTCTAAGTGCTAATGTGATCGCTCCTTGGCCATCTCTGCCAGCCCGTCCGATTTCTTGCAGGTATTCTGCCAAGAGTTCTGGTAAATGATAGTGCAAAACCCACCGACAATTAGGCTTATCTATTCCCAGACCAAAAGCTGAGGTACAGACAACAATCGGTAATTCGCCCGTGAGCCATCGTTGTTCGATGTTGCGTCTTTTGGTGGTAGTTACACCAGCATGATAAGCCACAGTTTTAAGCTTTTTGCTTTGTAACCACTTGGCTAAATTTTGACTGGCTTGACGCGATCGCACATAAATCAAACCTGATTGATTCTTTTGCTGCTGAATAAACTTGAGCGTTGCTTTCTCTCTCCCTTGGTTAGTCCAAACTGTTTTAACCTTTAATTGGTGATTGGCTCGGTAGGGGCTAAGCAAAAATTTTTTGGGGTTATTTAAGCTTAAACTTTTGCTAATGGCCTGTTGGGTGATTGTGTCTGCTGTGGCAGTAAAGGCAGCTACTGTAATCGGATCAGCTTGGGCTTTCTGGAGAGTTTTTCTCACTGTGCCCAAACGAGTGTAGCTAGGGCGAAAGGTAGTTCCCCATTGCCAAATACAGTGAGCTTCATCGACTACCAAACTACTAATCACTAGTTCTGGCTTGAGTAGTTCTTGCCAGATAGCTTGAGAAAGCAGCGTTTCTGGAGCTGTGTAAAGTAGCTTTAGGGTCTTGAGCTGGGATAAAACTGAAGTACGAGCTGGTCTAGTCTGTTGTGAATGGAGTAAACCGACAGCGACTTGTTTTTGTTTGAGTTGGCTGACTTGATTTTCCATCAGTGCAACCAAAGGCGAAACCACAATAGTCAAACCAGATTGGAGTAATGCTGGTAGCTGAAAGCATAGTGATTTACCTCCTCCTGTGGGCATGACTACTAGAGCATCTTTTTTAGCTAACAAACAGTCGATAATTTCTGCTTGAGGATAGCGAAAACTTTGATAACCCCAAACTGCTTTCAAGGTTTCCTCTTTAGCAAATGTAGCCATTCTCTACGTAAGATTGCCGCTATCTAATATTCGTCTCCACCGCCGACACCAATAGCTGTATTGTAAATAGTTGCATTGGTGAGATCTAAGTTATTCATAGATGCGCCAAAAACATCAGCATCGATCACCGTGGCAGCTGTCAAATTGACGTTGTCTAAGTTGGCGTTGCCCAAGTTGGCGTTAGTGAGAAAGGCGGCAGTCAAATTGGCACCTTCTAAATTGGCACCTTCTAAATCGGCACCTTCTAGGTTGGCACCTACTAAACTAGCTCCTTTCAAGTTAGCCGAACGTAAATCAGCTCCTATCAGATGAGCATCACTTAAGTTGGCGTTACTAAGATCGCAGTTCGCACAGGCTCCTGTAGCTAATAACTTAGCCGTATGTTGGGGGTTTTCTGCCGTTACAGGAATTGATGTAAATAGAGTGATCGCACTGAGGCTAACAACAAGTCTGAGTTTCATACTTTACTCTCCTTAGGATCTGTAGCGAAGTGGCTACTTATTTGTTGATCCCTGAGTATTTATTTAATCAACCTAGTTCTATCATAGAAGCCTGTGTCGAGAAATCGGTCATCAACACAGTTTTGGCGAAATAACCGCACTATTTATTTTTATTTCTTTGAAAATCTACAAGAAATAACTGGAATAGCCGCAAAGTGATTAACTTGATTACTGCTTTATTCCTCAATATTTAGTGGCTTTATTCATCGTCATTAATCGTGTAGATCCCTACATCTAATCTTTGCCAATGTTTGCGAGAGCAGCCTTTATTTAAGCCATCACTAATTGCTTGATAAGCCCTAGCTTTGTCTTTTTCCTTTAAGCCAGTGGGATACATCCAAGCCATTACTTGGTGGGCATCTAGGGATTGTGGCGCAAATTGACGTAGGCATTCACGGATTGCTCCTGTCAGAGTACCGTATTCTTCAATGCGATCACACATTGGTAAACGAGAGAGATTGTAAGGCTTTTTCTTGGTAGTACGTCGTCTTTTGTTGGTTTTTTTATTACTGCTCGTTGTGAGATCGGGAAAATCAGTAAGGTCAAATGTCCAACATTCAGGAGAGTCGGGCACGCTGGCCCAGAGGCCGAATTCTACACCTTGCTCCAAAATTTGTTGTAGTTGGATTTTTAGCTGAGGTTGATAGAGAGGAAAGATTTGTAATTTTTCGCCTACTTCCAAAGCCAGGTAGTCTAGCCTGAGCATTTTACCTTTGTTTTCTTGGAGTACTTGGCTCAGGGCTTTACTCAAATCTTCTTTGGGCGGGAGACGGACTTCAGGAAGGCTAGTCGGTTCTTCTAGTTCGGCTACTAACTCAGGCGCATTTCCCGCAGCCAGCGGATAGGGCGATGGGTTGTATTGCCAGCCAGGGTTGAGATTGAGGTTGTTAGCTGTATTGAGAGCTTCAATTTGCGCAAGTTTGGAGGACGCGATCGCAGCAGATTGCTGATGATAGGCGATCAACTGACGATAGTAATTTGCTAGTTGGCTGAGAGCTTGCTCAGTTTCGGGCGATGGTTTAGGAGGGGGTTCTAGCCACATAAGATAAGTGAGTTAAAAAATTAAAGATATTGAAACAATAAATAGTGGCAATAATCAGTTAATGGAATATTTATTGACAGTGTGTCTTTTGTTCTTGCACTTGTCGCAGTATAGGGGGCAAATCGTAGCGTAGGTTTCCCGTTCCACCTTTTTGGTACAGCTTTTACAGACAAATTTATAAATTCTAGTGTGAATTGTACGCGTATGAGCTCTTACGTTAATTTTTTTGCTTGCCATGATGAATTAAATTGAATGAAAGACAAATCTCAACATATAAGGTTTCAACCAATGATATTCTGCGGTGTAAATTTTAGATCGTCGTCAATAATACTAAATTTCTTACTCTAGATCACACATAATTAACTTAAATAAAATTAGGTCTGGCTATTGTCTAAAGTCTTGGGACAAATTATTTATATTTATGACTAGCGATCCTGACTACTCTAAAGTGATTCTTGCTTTTGGCTACCGCGGCTTCAAGATTGAGATTGCTCGCGATCAGTTTGAAGGACAAAATATTTATTTGGCTTGGGCTAACTATGATTTGGGCTCGGCGATGGCAGTTCCCTATGCGCCAACAACTAAGTTAGCAATTAAAAAAGCTAAAAAATGGGTAGATTGTCGAATTGACTAATTGTTGTTGGACAAACTATTGATAATTGATGGTTTAAACTGGCTAGAGTTACCCAGCAACAACGATTAAAAATAAACAAGGTAAATGATTTTAGGTTTCGATCCAGGACGAGATAAATGTGGCGTGGCAGTGATGGATAGCGATCGCAACATTTTTTACCATCAAGTGGTCGCTGCATCTGAAGCCCTTGCAACAATCCAGGACTTGATTGTTCGCTTCAAAATTGAATTACTCGTCATGGGTAATCTGACTACTTCTAAAACCTGGCATCAACAATTAAGCTCTAATCTTGCAGGGGTGCCAATCATCTTAGTAGATGAAAAGAATAGCACTCTAGAAGCTCGCGATCGCTACTGGCAAATGTATCCAGCTCAAGGGATCAAAAGACTCATACCTCAAGGTTTAAGAGTTCCCTCAAGGCCAATTGACGATATCGTAGCTATCTTACTAATTGAAAGATACCTACTAATTTAGATTAGCTAAGACAGGGAACTTGTCCATTACTAGGCAATAGTTTTTGCCAGTTTCTCAAGCTACTAACTTAACTGTCTTTCTACAAAGATTTAAGAAACAAGAACTTTTTCTATCTTTTATGGAAAGCACGGGCTTTCAGGAGATTCCTCCTCCTTATTCTCAGGAATTTATGTTTGGGCAGTTTTTCCTAATCCCTAATAGTAGGGTCAGGAATCTGCCCACTTTTTTTGTCTTTTAGATTGCACCTCTGGTTTTTCTCGCTTAGTGTTATCCTGCTTCGGCTCTAGCTTTAGCTGCTTCATCGGGGTGGATACCCAAACGAGTAAGGTTGAGACGACCTTTATTGTCAAAGTTGCGAACTTTGACCACAATTTCATCGCCGACAGCGACTTCATCTTCGACTTTGCCTACTCTGCCTTCTGCTAGCTGAGAAATATGGATCATGCCTTCTTTCCCTGGCAAAACTTCGACAAATGCACCGATATCAATGATTCTGGTTACTTTACCCAGATAAACATCTCCCTCGTTGAGTTTGCGGGTCATGTTGTAGATTAGCTTGCGCGCTTTTTCTGCTTTTTCCGCTTCTACAGCTGCAATGACCACTGTACCGTCGTCTTCAATATCGATCTTAGAATCAGTTTGTTCGACGATCGCTTTGATAGTTTTTCCTGAAGGCCCAATAACCATCCCGATTAGTTCTGGGTCAATCTTGAGGGTCAGTAAGCGTGGTGCATAAGGTGATAGCTCATCGCGTGGGGTCTCAATTGCTTTAAGCATTTCATCGAGAATATGCATTCTAGCAGGAAGTGCTTGGCGGATTGCTTTAGCAATTGTATCCATTGATAGACCAGTGATTTTCATGTCCATCTGAAGTGCAGTTATGCCATCTTCGGTACCTGCAACTTTGAAATCCATATCTCCTAAAAAGTCCTCAATCCCTTGGATATCGGTTAGGATACGAACCTCATCCCCTTCTTTAATCAATCCCATCGCAGCACCGCTGACTGGTTTGCTGATCGGTACTCCAGCATCCATTAGTGCCAACGTAGAACCACAAACTGACCCCATAGAAGTCGAGCCATTAGAAGATAAAACCTCTGAAACTACTCGTAAAACATAAGGGAAATCTTCTTGAGACGGCAAAATAGGAATGATCGAGCGTTCTGCTAGGGCACCATGACCGATTTCTCTTCTACCAGGAGAACGCAAAGGCTTGGTTTCCCCTACAGAAAAAGGTGGGAAATTGTAGTGATGCATGTAGCGTTTTTCCATAGTGGGATGGAGATCATCTCCTAGATCCTGAGCATCCCCTGAAGTTCCCAAAGTCGCAATTGAAAGAACCTGAGTTAGTCCTCGTCTAAACAGACCACAGCCATGAACTCGACGTGGTAGCAAGCCCACTTGACAAGCAATGGGACGGACTTGATCCAGTTTTCGTCCATCTACCCTGACTCCATCTTCAACGATTTGACTACGCATCAACTTTTTGGTCAGAGCCTTGAAGCTTTTGCCAATTGCTTTTCCGTCTTCGGCAACAGCCAAGGCAATGGGATCGTCTTCAGGTAGTTCGGCTATTACTTCTTCAATTTTGCTGGCTTTAATCTCGTCTAAAGCAGTATCTCGAGCTTTTTTATCTAGTTCAAATTGGGCGAGAATCTGTTTGATGTCTGTAGTAGCCCGATCACTAATGAACTCTTTCAAGGCTTCGTTTTCTGCTGGTGGCTCCGCTGTTACAATCTCAATTCCTAATTCAGCTATTAGATCTCGTTGTGCTTGAATTAACTCTTGGACTGCTTCGTAACCAAAATCAATCGCCTCAATGACATCCTCTTCGGGGAGTTGCTTAGCTCCCGCTTCTACCATAATTACTCCGTCAGGACTACCCGCCACTACAAGGTCTAGTTCTCCTTGCTCGACTTCTCGATAGCTAGGATTAAGCACGAAGTCATCGCCAACTAATCCGACTCTCACGGCAGCCATTGGTCCATAAAAAGGAATTCCTGCCAGTAGAGTTGCGATTGAAGCCCCAGTTACTGCCAAGACATCTGGCGGCACATCTTCATCTAAAGTTAGAGTCGTTGCAACTATTTGGATATCATCGCGTAACCATGAGGGAAACAAAGGTCTCATCGGGCGGTCTATCAGTCTACTTGTTAAAACAGCTCTTTCTGCTGGTCGACCTTCCCGACGTAAAAATCCCCCAGGGATTTTGCCTACTGCATATAATTTTTCTTCGTAGTCAACAAGTAAGGGTAAAAAATCTATTCCTTCTCTTCCTTTCGCGCGGGTCGCATTAACTAAAACTGCTGTATCTCCCGCTTGAACTAATACTGAACCGCCTGCTTGTGGTGCGAGCAAGCCCCCTTTCAGCCTAATATCCCTACCATCAAAGGATATGGACTTATCAAATTCTTGCATTCGGTATATTTCCCTTATTCTTTGCTCTATTTTCTTGATTCTTCCCGCAATCCTAACACTATAAGACGCCGTAAGTTGCGTTGATACTTGTCTTTTTCTTGCAATCTATTTTGTAGTTTAGTGTACTTTTGTTGCAGTAATTGAATTTAGAATTTTCAGAATTAGGAGATTTGTATTTATTAGTTAAGTCTGGTTCTTTCGAAACTTTTATCAGACTCATGTATCGAGAAAATGTGGCAGATGTAAACCAAATATTGAGCTAACTCTACGGTAGTCTAATGGTGACAATGGGCACAAGTTTTCGTTGATTATTATGAGTAATAATTGGGATTTTCAGCCTCCCCCAGAATCGCAGCTTACAGACAGGGCTGTAGCCAGAGAAAGTAGTAGATTGCGAAGAAACAGAGTCGCTCTCCTCATAACAGGGAGTATTGCAGCACTTAAAGCTCCTTTAATTGCGCGATCCCTACGTCGTCAGGGAGCTGATGTGGTGGCGTTTGCCTCAACTGAGGCTCTACGTTATGTCACTACAGAAGCTTTGGAATGGAGTACTACTAACCCTGTAGTGACTAAACTAACTGCTGCTGCGGAACATCTCAATGATGAAAATCCTTTTGCTGCCTATATTGTTGCTCCTGCTACCTACAATACGATCAATAAGTTGCGTCAGGGAATTGCTGATAGCCTGATCACTACAACTTTGGCTTCAGCGATTGGCAGAATGGAACGAAATAAAACTAAAGTTTTGTTGGCTCCTGCTATGCACGGCTCGCTTCACAACAGTATTTTTGTCGAGTCACTGAAGTATTTAGACTCTCTCGGAGTTGATTTTATTTCTCCGAAAGTAGCCTACGGAAAAAATAATCTAGCTAGTGAGGCTGAGATTGTAGCTGCAACTATTCGAGCTTTGAGCAATTCTCCGTTGAGAAATATCCCAATCTTGGTCACAGGAGGAGCTACTCCAGTTCCTATCGACAATATAAGAATCCTAACTAACCGCTTTACAGGTACCTTGGGAGGCAAAATTGCTGAAGAATTGTATTTACAAGGGGCGGATGTCCAATTAATCAAAGGACAAGGGGCTTATCAGCCTCCTAGCTATCTTCCTGCTAGGGCGATCTCAACTTACCAAGAATATCGTCAAGCAGTTACCGCAGAACTCCAGCAAAACCAATATCGCTTTGCCATTTTTTCTGCGGCTGTAGCGGATTATCAACCTAAACAAATTGTTCCAGGTAAAATCCCTAGTGGGGGCGCAATGAGTCACCTCGAATTTGTTCCCACTGCTAAAGTAATTCGCGAAATTAGATCTCAATTTCCTGATTTAGGCATGGTTACTTTTAAGTACCAGGAAAATGTTACCCATGAAGAACTCATGGAAATAGCTAATGCCAGACTAGAGCAAGGCTATCAAATGGTGGTTGCCAATCGGGGAGAAGAAACAGGAGCTAACGGTGAGCAAGTTGCCTATCTGGTCTCTAGACATAATCAACCTCAACAAGCGATTGGTAAATTGAGTATTGCGATCGCAATTAGAAAGTGGTTAGAAAAGTCATTTGATAATTGATTACTAGAAGCTTTCGCTTGTAATGCCATTTTTCTTTAACGATAAATTACCTATCGCTTAAGCATTTTTCTAGATGAATTTCAGCAAAACTTCAGTTAATGAGTTTTTAATTGCTAGTAGGATGAAAAAAATTGAAAACTAGCTAAATTGCTAGTTATTTAATCGATAAAAGTTAATTAATCGTTAATTAATCGTTAATCAATCACTATGAAAATCAAACACTTTGCTACTGTTGCAGCTATTTCTATCCTTTCTTTAGGCTTTATTAGCTGTGCGCCTAATTCAACTGAAGCTCAAAATTCTTCTCAAGAAAATGTGGGTAATGTCGCCCAAGTAAACCCATGTGCAGCGAATCCATGTGCGGCAAATCCCTGTGCGGCAAATCCCTGTGCGGCAAATCCATGTGCAGCGAATCCATGTGCAGCTAACCCATGTGCAGCAAATCCTTGCGCAGCTAACCCATGTGCGGCAAATCCATGTGCGGCAAATCCATGTGCAGCGAATCCCTGTGCAGCTAACCCATGTGCAGCTAACCCATGTGCAGCGAATCCCTGTGCGGCGAATCCCTGTGCAGCTAACCCCTGTGCAGCTACAGCTAACTCTGCGCCTAATGTCTACATAGAGTCTTCTAGTAATCTGGCAATTCGTGGTACGGATCCAGTAGCTTACTTCACCAAAAGTAAAGCTGTTAAGGGGGCCAGCCAGTATGAATATAAATGGAATGGGGCAACTTGGAGATTCTCTAGTAAAGAAAATATGGAACTCTTTGCCGCTAACCCTGAAAAATATGCTCCTCAGTATGGCGGTTATTGTGCGAAAGCAATGAGTGAAGGTAATGTTGTTTCCATTGACCCTAATGCTTGGAAAATAGTCGATGGTAAGCTATACCTCAACTACAGTGCGGGAGTTCAACGCCAGTGGCTAAGAGATGTTCCTGGAAATATTGCTTTGGCTAATGGTAATTATCCTAAAGTTTTGGTTGGTGCCACAGTCTTTGAATAACACCAAAAAATGTTTGGGCAAGTAAATTTAATTAACAGGTATTGATGGGTCATGGCAGAACAACTTTCCAATCTTGATTATCAAAAGTTTCTCCTCGAAAACGGACTGTGTGAGAACTGGCTAGTTAATGATCGGGGGATCTGCCAACCTTATTTTCCTGAATCTGAATCTGACCCAGTAGATGTAGATAGTAAGCCATATCGTCTCTATCACTTTTTGAGCGATCTTGATCGCGTTCTTGAATCTGAGGCAGATGAAATTGAACGACTTAATATAATCATCCCCCTGGTCAGGAAGCTTTTAATGAGCGCAGAATGGCTACATACTAGTTACGATCAACCTAATCCCCAAACTGGTTGGTCGGTCAGAACCCTATACAAAGAGCAGGGTTATCCAATTACTGTGCAAACTGTAGCGTGGAATTCTGGTAATGTCTCACCAATTCATAATCATGCTACCTGGGGGATTGTGGCTGTAATGAACGGTCAAGAAAAAAACACGTTTTGGCGTCGAGTTCCGACAACAAATAAAAAACAACAAAAAATTGAACAAACCTCAGAGAAAACTCTCTATTCTGGGAACATCATCGGTTTCACTTCTGAGGCAATTCATTGTGTTGAGCCTTTAGGGGCAGAGCCTGTTATTACTTTTAATCTTTATGGTGTAACGGATTTTTCCCAACGGTACGAATTCAACATCACCAATCATACGGCTAAGAATTTTTAAAATTTGCTTAAGACCTCGCTATGACATCAAGCTAGTTACTCAATAATTGAGTAAAACTATTTGATTGTAAGTTGGAACATATGAAAACTTATCATGTTGTCTTGGCCGCTTTAGTCTCAATTCCTTTGGCTGTCGCTGGTTCAACTGTCAGAGCAGAAAACCTTGCTCAGTTGGGTAATCTAGAAAATATTGGCGAAATCACTACTAGTGTTTTAGACCGTCTTGGTTATGAATGCGATACGGTTGCTGATGTGGGTATTGTTTGTAAAAAGTGTGAGTCAGAAAGATTCACTGAGAAATGCGAAACCTATGTTTGCGATGCCGTCACTAGAAAATGTCGTCAGCAGGATTTAACCTTACCGAACTTGTAATTTTTGGTTAGAGAATACTTGTACTGGGGTTTATTAGATGTTTTGACGCGGGGTTTTTGGCAATAGTATATATTTACTAGGTGTGCGGTTGTCCCTAAAGCTGTGAAACAGCAAAACAAGCTATCTTATAGATTAAGTAAAAAATCAATTTTAGGAAAAGCTCGTTATGACGTGGCGTGGTTCTACAGACGTAAAAGATCGGATCTTTGGGGCACTCGTGTATCTCATGCCCCTTTATTCAGGAATGAGATTTGGTGGCGACCTTCTAAATCAGTTTCCAATTGTGGAGCAGTTGCTTGGACTTTTGCTAACACCAATTCTTTTAATTTATAGCTTAATTCCTGGTGGATTGGGTGGGTTCTTGCTTTTCTTTATTCTGTTTCTTGCCGTGGTTCGCAACGAGCGAATTCCCCATTTTATTCGCTTTAACACGATGCAAGCAATTCTTGTAGATATCGTGATTTCCTTGTTAAGTATCCTCTTTTTCCAAATCTTGGGTGGAGCATTGCCTGGACTAATTGGTATAACTATTTTCAACTCGATCTTTACTGTTGTTTTGGCGATATGCTTGTACTCTATAGTCCAATCAGCATTAGGTCGCTATCCCGAAATTCCTGCTATTTCTGAAGCGGTTTATACTCAAGTTCCTTAGTCTCTAATTTGGATACTAAATCGTATTAACTAGCTAAGCTACCTGTACTTGGTTGCTCTAGTAAGAATTAACTTTCGGCAACTAACCATTCTCCATTGGCTACAGGATTGGAAAGACTTCCAATCCCCTCAATTTTGATTGTTACACGATCACCTGCTCTGACTGCTCCTACTCCTTCAGGAGTGCCTGTGAGAATCACATCTCCTGGATAAAGAGTCATTACTTGCGAAATATAAGAAACAAGGACTGCCGGAGAAAAGACCATCTCTGCGATCGATTCATTTTGCCTAGGTTCTGCCTCATCATTGATAAAAGTTTGTAATTTAGCGTCTATTGATAGCTCACGGACAATCCACGGTCCTAGAGGGCAAAAAGTATCAAATCCTTTAGCTCTGGTCCATTGATTATCTATTTTCTGTAAGTCTCTAGCCGTAACGTCATTAGCAATGGTGTAGCCCCAAATAAATTTACCGCTTTGTTTGGGAGAAATATTCCTACAGCGATCGCCAATTACCAGAGCTAATTCTCCTTCGAAATCTACTCTTCGAGATTGCTGAGGATAATGAATACTCTCATCTTCAGCAATTATTGTTGTTGGCGGTTTAAGGAAAACCAATGGTTCTGCTGGCACTGGGGTTCCCATTTCCTTCGCGTGTTTGAGATAGTTTTTGCCTACGGCAATGATTTTTGAAGGGGCGCAGGGAGCGAGTATTTGATAGCTATCTAAAGGTAAAACAATGTCTGTGACTTGCCCATCTAGCCAAGGAGGCGCATCTAGCACAGCTACAGAACGATCTGCTTGCAAAAAACCATAATAGACCTGCTGTTTGTCTGTTTTTACTCGAACGTATCGCTGTGCCATTGTTAAGTCCCGTCAGCCAGAAAATAGATATCGTAAATTGTAATTTGTATCTAAAACTTTAGCAGAGCGTTAAACAGGAAAAAAATCGGCAAAAGAGATTCTATGGTGATAAACTTGAAAGGTTGTCAAATTCGCACATTCAGGACTTCGGGTGTTTTCCCACGAAAGCAAGAAAATGACCCTGGATGGAGGATTAACCCGAAATAGGAGTTAAATAAATGCCAGTAGTATCACTAGCTGAACTATTAGAATCTGGTGTTCACTTTGGACACCAAACTCGCCGTTGGAACCCCCGCATGGAACAGTATATTTATACTGCCAGAAACGGTGTTCATATCATTGATTTGGTACAAACTGCCCAGTTAATGGAAGAAGCTTATGAGTATATGCGTTCTTCTTCCGAGCGTGGTAAGCGAGTTCTCTTTGTTGGTACCAAACGTCAAGCAGCAGGAATCATTGCTCAAGAAGCTGCTCGTTGTGGTTCTTACTACGTTAACCAGAGATGGCTTGGTGGTATGCTTACCAACTGGGAAACAATCAGAACTAGAGTAGACCGTCTCAAAGAACTAGAGAAACTTGAAGAAACAGGCGCTCTTGATCGCAGACCCAAGAAAGAAGCTTCGATGTTGCGTCGTGAGCTAGGCAAGCTTCAGAAGTATCTTGGTGGCATCAAAACCATGCGCAAAGTTCCTGATATCGTAGTCATCATTGACCAGAAACGAGAGCACAATGCAATTTCTGAATGTCAAAAGTTGAATATTCCTGTTGTATCTATCCTTGACACCAACTGTAATCCAGACATCACAGATATTCCTATCCCTGCAAATGATGATGCGATTCGCTCCATCAAACTAATTGTTGGTAAATTAGCTGATGCGATCTATGAAGGTCGTCACGGTGAAGCAGCAGCTCAAGAAAACTACCAAGAGTTTGAAGAGGCAATTGAGGATTATCCTAGCGCGGAAGAGTCTGATGAAGTTGCTGCAGAAGCTACAGCTGAAGTAGCAGCAACAGAGACATCCTCTGACGATAGCGAAGAGTAAGAATCAGTATTTTTTGAGTACTGCTTTAAGGCTTCTTGAAAATCGTCTTTGCTATGGGAAAAACTACATTAACTAAAGAGTTGGTGCTGGTTTTTCCCTACTGTTTGGGAAAGATAAACCGCTTTTTTATAAGAGCATTTTGAGAGACAATATCGATGACGGTTTTGTCCTCATCCAGATAGACATACTAAGAACAAAAAACAAGAACAATGGCGCAAATTTCAGCAAAATTAGTTAAAGAGCTTCGCGAGCAAACTGGTGCAGGCATGATGGACTGCAAAAAAGCTCTTACCGAAAACGACGGTAACGTTGAGAAAGCAACTGAGTGGCTCAGACAAAAGGGTATTACCTCTGCTGGGAAAAAAGCAGGTCGAGTTGCGGCAGAAGGTTTGGTTGAGAGTTACATCCACACTGGTGGTCGAATTGGTGTCTTAGTAGAAGTTAACTGCGAAACTGACTTTGTTGCTCGTGGCGACCAGTTCAAAGAGTTGGTACGTGACATTGCTATGCAAATCGCTGCTTGCCCTAACGTAGAGTACGTTAAGGTAGAGGATATTCCTCAAGAAGTAGTTGCTAAAGAAAAAGAAATTGAGAAAGGTCGTGATGACTTAGCTGGCAAGCCTGACAATATTAAGGACAAAATTGTTGAAGGTAGAATTGGTAAGCGTCTTAACGAACTAGCTCTCTTAGCTCAACCTTTCATCAAAGATCAAAGCGTTACTGTAGAAGAACTTGTAACTAACACTGTGGCAACTTTGGGTGAAAATATTCAAATCCGTCGTTTCCACCGCTTTGTCTTGGGCGAAGGTATCGAAAAAGACGAAGTAAGCTTTGCTGATGAAGTAGCAGCAACTACTGGTCAGAAATAAGTAAGTCTTCAAAAACTAATTTTTTAATGAATGATTTAGGGTGAGCTAGATGCTTGCTCTATTTTTTTGCAACAGTAATTAATCGATAATCAATTTTGCTGTATTTTGCCTCAATTCTTAAAGTACTTTTCCATTACTAGGCGCACCATTGGAGCTGCGACAGAGCCACCGCCACCACCTGAATGTTCGGCAAATGCCACAACAACAATTTCGGGTTTATCGTAGGGGGCATATGCACCAAACCAAGCATGGGAATCTCCAGGGGGAGCCTCAGCTGTGCCACTTTTTCCAGCAGAGGGTGGTAATTCTTGAGTGTTTAGACGGCCTCCTGTCCCACCATCGACTACGGCACGTAAGCTTCTTTTTAGTGTATTCAGCGTATTTGGTTTCATCTCCAAACTAACTTTTTCTTGTTGTTTGGCTGCACTGTTGCTCTTTAGGAGATGGGGTTGGATTTTGTAGCCATTATTAGCGATCGCGCTAAACATTACTGCCACCTGTAAAGGTGTTGCTAAAGTAAAGCCTTGTCCAATGGACATATTAACTGTGTCGCCTACTGTCCATCCCCAGTTACGAAAGTTTTTTCGTTTCCAAGCATCATCAGCAATCAAGCCTTTAGTTTCGCCATCGAGTTCAATTCCCGTAACTTCCCCAAAGCCATATTTGCGAGCCCAATTAATTAGTTGTTTGCCTCCTGCACCGATGCCAATCTGACCAAAAAAAGTGTTACTACTCCAAGCCATTGCTCCGATATAGCCCATCCGCCCAAAACCTCTTTTGTTCCACTCGCCAAAGCGCGTACCACCAACACTTAGAAATGCTGAAGTATTTAGGATGGTATTGGATGGATATCTGCCACTTTCCATACCTGCTGTGGCGGTGACAACTTTAAAAGTAGACGCAGGCGGAAATCCTCGAAGAGCCAGGTTTAGAAAAGGATTACCTTTAGCCTGGAGCTGTTGCCAGACTTCGGGGGTAACTTTTTTCGAGAAGATATTGGGGTCAAAGCGGGGATAGCTAGCCATTGCTAACACGGCCCCATTGTTGGGGTCGAGTGCAACAATTGCTCCTTTTTGTGTGCCTAGAGTTTGTTCGGCTGCTTTTTGTAATTCGAGATCGAGGGTTAGGGTAATATCTTGTCCAGATTTGGGGGGATTTTCTCCCAAAACGCTTTTGATATTGCCGGCTCCATCTACTTCAAGATTGAGACCGCCCCATTCCCCTCTTAGTAAATTTTCGTAAGATTGTTCTACTCCCATTTTGCCCATCACATCACCAAGACGGTAGCCTTCTGATTTCTTACGATTGAGTTCCTGACGGTTAAGCTCTCCTGTATAACCCATGATGTGGGCAGCTACTTCTCCTTGGGGGTAGTGACGGATCTTGGTGATGTCAGTTTCAACCCATTTCAAGCGATCGCGATATTCTTCGATAGCTGTAACTTGGGCTGGGGTAAGATTGCGAGCTAAAGGAACTAAGCTGGGATAATTAACTCCTGCTTCTTCCATCCGTTTTTGAATATCTGCTGCGGGAATCTCTAAAATTTCGCCTAGTAACTGGCGAATTTCTGTCCAATCTGATTGTTGTTGGGCTTTGGGCCAGATATAAGCAGAATGGGAAAGTCTCGTTGTTGCTAAGACTTTGCCTTGACGGTCAAAGATATTTCCGCGAACTGGTGGTTTGGGGACGACTCTAGTGCGGTTGTCCTCTGCTTTTAGTCTGTTTTCTGCAACTTGCTCGATTTGGAGGTATGCTAAGCGCGAGCCAATTCCCCCAAATAAGAAGCCACTAATTCCGATGATGATCACTAAAGACTGAAACTGTTTGCCTACTGTCCGTTTATCTTCAGGAATTCGATTTTTAGAAGAGCCAACAACCGCCATATAGTAACTACTTTGCCAAGCTTGATTTTGTATTGCTCGATTCTAATCAATATTTTTTGAGATTAGGGAACGTATGGATTTTTAGTTGGCTTGATTTTGCGCAGACAAACTAGGAAATTAGAAATCAAGCCGTAACCAAAGTTTCAAATCGCCATATGAATTTATTCAATAGAATGCTCTTGCAGTACTTCTAATGGTACATATTCCAAGATAGCTTCATGAGTAGAAGCCAGAACTATGGGCGGTGCAACCCCTGCACTAAGAGCTTCTTTCCAGCGAGCGGCACATAAACACCAGCGATCGCCAGGCTTAAGACCAGGAAAACCATAACTAGGAACTGGTGTACTCAAGTCGTTTCCTTGAGCTTGGGTGAATTCCAAAAATTCTGTGGTTAGTTGGGCGCACACTACATGAACCCCATAATCTTGAGGAGAAGTATCGCACTTACCATTACGAAAATAACCAGTCATGGGTGAAGTGCAGCAAGTTTGTAATTCTTGTCCTAGAACATTGAGAGATACAGACATAGTTTGTCCTTAAAAATGTGAAATATCTATGTACATCAATAATTTTACTGAGTCATATATTAGTATTATTTTGAAGCTACGGACTTAATACTTAGCTTATATTTGAGAACCGATATGAAAAATAGTATTTACTTTTTATTAACTGGAACGGCTCTAGTGGGCATTAATTTACCTGTGGTGGCCCAAGATCTGGGGAGTCCAAAATTTACTTGGACTGGAGATTTTAATGGGGACTTTATTACAGATTATGCGTCTGCTCAAGACAACACAGTCTATGTCTATCTTTCTAATGGTTCTAGCTTTGATCGAGAAGTTTGGCCGATCTCTGGTACTTGGGGTAAACCAAACTACATATATGTCGGAGACTTTAACGGTGACCACAAACAAGACTTAGCTTCAGTAGTAGATGGTTACGCATTTTTACAATTAGCCAACGGTGCTGGGTTTGACAGTGATGTCTGGCCAGTAGCGGGGGAGTTTGGTGGTAAGTACAGTCGAATCGCCGACTTCAATGGAGATGGCAAAGCAGATATTGGCTCGATTATTGGTTCCAATGTGTATGTTCAGCTGTCTAATGGTTTAGGTTTTGATAGTTCTGTTTGGGCTGTTCCTGGCAATATTGGAGACTCGGAATATACTTGGTTCCGTGACTTTAATGGCGATGGTAGAACAGACATTGCTACGGCTGTCGATAATGATGTGATTGTCCATTTGTCTAATGGTTCAGGTTTTGATAGCGCTGTCTGGCCAATATCAGGACAATGGGGTAAACCTGACTATACCTGGGCTGGAGATTTTAATGGCGATCACCAAGTTGATCTTGCCTCAGCTATAGGCAATAGTGTTTATATCCATCTTTCTAACGGTGCTAGTTTTAAAAGTGCGATCTGGAAAGTAGCAGGTAAATGGGGAGACTCAGAACTTTCTTGGGCTGCTGATTTTAATGGTGATGGGAGAACCGATCTAGCTACAGTGAATGGTGGAGAGATCAATGTTCACTACTCCAACGGCTGGAATTTCCATAGTCAGACTCTATTAGTTGCCGATAGCTGGGATGATGAAGAGTATGCCCGTATTGGTGATTTTGATGGTGATGGAAAGCATGATATTGTTGCACCTTTAGATAAGACTATTTTTGTGCATACTCAAGATAAGACTCAATTTAGAACTGAATCTTGGTAGCTTGATAAAAGAGATTGAGTGCTCGCTAAAAGATGGCTAAAGTTCATACTATGTAGATTTTGTTAGCTGGTTAATTGGCCTCTCTTCTACTAATTTTGATTGTCTGCTCAATATCCAAATAGTTTGCCGATTTTCAAGACTAATAGATTTGTAATTGTAGGAAAGACAAGACCTAACTATCCTGCATGATTTTTCAGGAGATTAGGCCAACTAAATTGTAATACTGCTGAATAATTTGCACTATTAAAGAACTAGCTTGGAATGGTCTTGCCCCTAGCTGACTAAAGAAGAAAAACTGGTAGCCTTTTTTTGCATAAGTCTTAGAGCTTTACTATTAATTTGGCGAACTCGCTCTCGGCTAATACCAAAGTGATCCCCTATTTGCTGGTAGGTCATCTTGTCACCATTATCCAAACCATAACGCAATCGAATAATAGCTCTTTGCTTGGGGGTTAAAGTCGCTAACAAATCTGTAGTTTTTGATTTAATTTCTTCTCTGCGAACAAAGTCAGTAGGAGTAAGCCCCTCATCCGCTATGAGTTGTCCTAGTTCGGTCTGATTCTCATCAATAGTTAAATTAAGACTCTGAGTACTTCCTATTTTTGCTGACTTTAGAAGATCATATAGTTTTTCTGAACTAATTCCTATTTCATGGGCAATTTCAGGATTGGTCGGTTTTCTGCCTAGCTCTTGGGACAATTCGCGAGTAGTTTTTCTGATTTTGTTTAGACTTTGAGTAATATGAATGGGTAAGCGGATAGTACGAGAATAATTGGCAATCCCTCTAGTCATGGCTTGTTTGATCCACCAGTAAGCGTAGGTAGAGAATTTGTAACCTTTCCCAGCATCAAATTTTTCTGCAGCTCGCATCAAACCAATGCTGCCTTCTTGAATTAGATCTAGCATTGATAGACCTCGATTGTGATATTTTTTCGCTATGGAAACTACTAGACGGAGATTTGCTTGAACCATTTTTTGCTTGGCTCTTCTCCCTCTCTCGATGATTGCCATTTCTTCAGAAGTCAAATCTTTCTTGTCAATTAGAGATAGCATTTCTTGAATTTGATTTGCTAGCTTGATTTCTTCTTCAGCTTCTAATAAGGGGATCCTCCCAATTTCTTTTAGATAGTCTTTTACATTATTGATAGATTTTGATCTCATACTTTGTACCCAGATTAATAGTGAATAAAAATTTTTATTGTGTCTTTTTTTAATTGAATTTCTGTAATTATGAACAAGGAATTATATCCTTGAAAATCACTGCGCCGACTATTTGATGGAGTTCTAAGCTACAGTTTTCGTCAGCCTCGAATAATAATTCATCCCCTGGAAATATAGCTATTTCACAGCGCTTATTTTCTAAGCTCCGAATCTTAGCGATGACTACCTTAGGAGATTGATTTATGTAGAAATAAACTTGACTTTGATTTTTGGGTGCGGAAGGGAAGAATATTTGAGTCATCGCCTCCTCCTGGGCTATTCACAGCCACTAATGTCTATTACCCCTTTTGCCTTTGTTTCATTACTTATGTTTGTAGCAATTAAGTAAGTTAAAAGGCATCCTTCTCTAGCAATAATTTTTTATTGAGCTTGAAATAGTCTTTTAAGATTGCTTTAGCTGGATGCGATCGCAACGAGATACGATAGAGAGCAAGTAATTTTCTGGGTGCTATTCACCTAGCTGCTTCTGTTATTAGGCTTAATTGACGATATACCCTAATTTTAGTTTTGTATTTTTGTGGTGATTACATGGAAAATCAGGCTATTCAACGCTTTCTACAGGACGAATGATTGCCGCACTATCAGAACTATTGGGTTGGAAAATAGCTGCGATCGCTTCTTGTAATGTTTCTGCCATAACAATTCGGTTTTCATAAACCACAATTACTCTAGCTAAAGCTGGTAAGCTATTTTGTTCTGCCTCAATGTATAGGGGTTCGACATAGAGTAGAGATTGCTCGATCGGAATAATCAATAAATTTCCCTGGATCGCTCGGGAGCCTTCGCGATTCCAAAGTGAGATTTGTTGGGAGATAACAGGATCTTGATTTATCAGAGCTTCGATTTGTTTGGAACCATAAACTAGCTTTTGCTTAGGAAATCTGTAAAGTAGCAGTTTGCCATATTGGTCGCCATCGGAGCGAGCAGCCAACCAAGCAATCAAATTGGGACGGCTGGTAGGGGTATAAGGATGAAGTAGAATAAATTCTTCTTTCTTGGCTGTAGGCAAGCGCATAATCAGGTAGTAAGGGTCTACAGGTTGAGCTTCTGCGCCATAGATTTCCTGAGGGATTTGCCATTGATCTTCGCGATTGTAAAATACTTGAGGGTTGGTCATATGATACGTAAGTAACCGCTCAGACTGAATACTAAATAGGTCTTCTGGGTAACGAATATGACTGCGCAAAGAATCTGGCATTGCCGAGATAGGTTGTAATAAGTTGGGAAAGACCTTGTTCCACGTGTTGATAATTGGGTCTGTCGGATCAGCAATGTAAAATTTTACATCGCCATTGTAGGCATCAATAGTGACCTTAACGGAGTTACGAATATAGTTAAAGCTATTTTCACCTGGGTCGGAATAAGGATAGAGATCGCTAATAGTATAGGCATCAAGTATCCAGTACAGATGTTGCGACTGTTTAGTGTTTTCTGTGGAGGTATCGGCAACAACCAAGTAAGGATCTTTGTCGTAGCGCAACCAAGGAGCGATTCTACTGACTCTGTGAGTAATATTTCGCCTTAGTAGCAGTTTGGTATCGGCGTTAAAGTTACGAGTAAACAGCATTTGCCAATCCCGGAGATACTCGGCAAATAACAATCTAGAACCATAGTTACCGATGCTGATTCCGCCTAAGCCATCATAGACGTTGTAAGCGTTTTCTTCTCCACGAGGATAGTCTAATTCTTGGACTCTGGTATCAGTCATAATGTAGTTATCGGTCATTTCCCCATAGTAAATACGAGGATTTTCTAGCGGAATACTGTCGCGAATTTCCTGACTAGAAACGTTTAAGCTACCTGTTTGTTGGCTAGCAGTACCGATGTCTTTGACATAGTAAAAAGGTAAACCTCCCTCATCTACCTGATTTACAGGAGAAAGAGTAAAACCATAGCCGTGGGTGTATACCAAATGTTTATTGACCCAGGTTTTGGCGGTTTCGGGGACTGAATTATAGTCTAGTTCGCGAGCAGAAATGATAACTTGCTGTTTATCTCGTTTCGTTCCAGCCTGAAGTGAGTAGCGATCGATGTCTGCATCGAGGAACTCGTAATAGAGTCGAATTTGCTGTAATTGTCGATTGGTTTCCAGAATTGGGCGTGTGTCCCAAAGTCGGATATTGTCGATAGTGGAAGTATTTTTAGCGATGTCGATACTATCTAATTCTCCTTGCGGATCAAAAGTTTTGGCATCTATATCTTCGAGATTAAAAGCTTTTCTAGTTAGGGCAATATTTCGGGTCAAAAAAGGTCTTTCTGATATTAATTCATTGGGCTGGACGAGAAAATGTTGGACTAAATCACTGGCAACTGTACCTGAAACTAGTAGTAATAGGTAAAGGACTATGGGAAGCAGGACTACCAACCTGATCTTTTTTTGCTGAGTCTTAAGTTTGTTAAGTAAAGCATATTTACCAGGAGCAAAACACAGCCAAAATAACCATAATGCGATCGCTATTGCCGCACAAACTAAAATAGTTTCTAAAGGTAACTGAAGCACTAGTTCGCGATACCCAGCCCCATAAACTACTCCTTGAGTAGAGAAAAGTAACTCGTAGCGATTTAGCCAATGTTTAAAGGCCACACTCAGCATCATCATGCCTGTCAGCAATGATAAATGATGAATTTGAAATGGAGAGAAACCTGGAAATCTACCTTCTGAAAGGCTATTAGCTGATAATAAATACTGTAAAAAAGCTAGTAATAAGCTCACACTAAATAGACCGTTTAGCCAGAGATAAAGAACTTTGATTAGAGGTAAATCAAAAATATAAAAACTAATATCACGGCCAAATTGGGGGTCACTATAGTTAAAGCTTGTCGGTTGTAGAAAAGCTAAGAAATTGATCCAATTACCTGCTACTAGTAGGGCTAGGATAAGGCTGAAATAGATGGCAATTAACTTTAGGGCAAGTTGAGTTTTTGTTAATAATAGATTTGCGATCGCTCCGAGTGGTAAAATGAGCCACCAGTATTCTTTGATTAACCCGATTCTAGTTTGTCTAGCACTATGAAAAACCGTTTGTAAACCGTCAAAAGAAACGTTTAAACCTTCTTTTTGTTGCCAAATTTCTAGCGTAAGGTCGCTGTAGTAAACCAAGAAATAGGTAATTAAAGCGATCGCTACTGTAATCATTGACAGCAACAAGGGCAATTTGACCCCAGGTTTAGCTGCCGTATTTTGATCTTTGATTTTTTGCTTTAATTTCTTAGCAAAGTAACGATCTTTTTTTGCTGCGAGATTCTTTGATGAAGCCGAGGATAGTAAAAATTGATTCTGACTAGAAGCTGCGGATAACTTATCTTCTGTGAGGTAAGGCAGACTATTTTTTACCCAGCCACGACGATGTACCCAAAACCACTGTTGCTTGGCTGCTAGCGAAAAATTTCCCCAAAAAAATAACAGAGAAACTAGCAAAACTAGTCCACTTAACCCAAATTGTGTCGCTCTTCGAGTTTGAAAGATCTCCAAATAAGCCACTTCTTGGAACCATAGCCAGTCAACTATCCAGCGACAACTCAAATCTACCAGCAAAACTGCCAGCAAAATACCCAGAATAGTTTTGGAAAATCGGTTCATGGTTAGTTGATTGCTAATAGCTGAGTGGGTTGCTCTTATCCCATCATGATTGAGATTTATTACAGAATTAATTTACTTAATAGTGTTAGCTAGATTCTTTAAGAAATGCTGTTGCCATTGGTTAATAATTAGGTGGTAAAGGTTATGAGCTATCTATTAACTACCTTGCTGCTCTTGATTCCCTTGTCCCCAGAAGCCGTCGTATTTAAACACTTCAATATCTCCTAAGATCTTAGTTTGACAAGCTAAACGACGATCTTTAGTTTTGTCATGGGGTGGTAGAGAACGTCTGCCTTTATCTTTCCAGTTTGCTGGGGATATTTCTCCCTTAATCTGAACTGCACATGTGCCGCAGCTCCCAATTCCACGACAATTGATATGGCGAGAGTTGCCATTATAGAGGTTACTCCAGCCAGCATCTAACATGATTTTTCTTAGGTTGGCTCCAGATTGGCAGGTGATTTCTTTCCCTTGAAATTTAACTTTGGGCATACTCAGTAATTAAGAACAATTAACCGTTAATAGTGGACAGGCAACAGACTAAAACTCTACATAGCAACATTAAGTATATTCCAGCACTTAAAAACATTTGAAAATCAAGACTTTGGCGATTTGGATAACGAACTGTAACAGTTCTTGACGAAGGTCGAAAATCACCACAAACTGAGTGATAGCATTCCCTACATAAACCGATTATAAAA
>CAZSEZ010000030.1:0-25364 GCA_964606015.1 uncultured bacterium | reverse complement strand
TAGACTATTAATAATTAGTTATCAAGTTAACTAATTATTAATAGTTGAATTAGTTGTCAAGCATTTTCCACTCAAATACAAAGATTTTCTTTTCTTAGCTAAAATTGTTCTTCCTATTGTCAAGTTTGCTTGCTCACCGATTAGCATTACCAGAGCACTTAAATAGAGCCAAAGTAATAAGACAACTACTGTTCCTAATGCTCCATAAATTTTATTGTAAACGCCAAAATTCCCAACATAATAGCGAAAAACTGAAGATACAACGGCCCAAGAGATTGCAGATAAAATTGCACCCGGCATTAGAGGAATTCTCGAAGAGCGCTTACTACAACCAAAGTGATAAATTGAAGCAAAGGCCAAAGCAATAATACCAAAAGCCACAGGAAAGCTAATCAATCTCCAAATACTAACCAAAAAAGAACTAACCTTTTCTTCAACGCTAAAGTTAACAATTAGACTTTGAACAAAAACAAAAACTGAATAAACCAATTGGACACAAATAATTCCTACACCAATGGTAATTGTAATCACAATATTCTTTTCTTGTGACTGACTTTTCTGACGACGATACTGTTGAATCTGATAAACAATAGAAATAGTAGTGGCTACAATTGCTGCAATAGTAATTATGCTAAAGATTTGCCAGATTACTAAAAGTAATTGGTCCCAATTTTGTTGCAGAGCCAATCTAAGCAAAAAGTCCCCGACAATCAGCAAAAAACAAGCTGCAATTAATAAAGTGATTGTGCCAAAAGTTAAGAGAATGGCAATGATTTTATTTTTCCAATAAGGTCGGCGTTGGTGGCGTGGAATTTGGTTGATCGAATCGATCGCATTCATGGTCGAGCCAATTGCCCCAGAAATAATCCAGATAGCAGCAATCAAACTCAAAGAGAACCAATTTCCTCCTTGATCAACCCTAGTTTGTTCGGTAAAGTCGAGCAATAAATCCCAGACTTGCGAAGGAATAATATCGGCAAATCTAATTGCCAAAGAACCAAGAGTTTCCTCAACAGAGTTTTCAAAACGACTAATTGCAGTAAGTACGGTAATAATCGCCGGAAACAAGCCCAACATGGCATTAAAGGCAATTTCTGCCGACAGACCATTGAGCCTTCTTCTGATTACACACATCGTAACTTTACGAACTGTGCGCCCATTTATATGACGTAAAAAACGAATAAAACTCAACATTCTTGAAAATTGGCGCGACTAAACTCCCAATCACTTGATCAATCAGAAACGCCGTCTATCCTAGCCTAGAAACTTAGGAACTAGGTATATTTTCACCTCGAATACGACGAAACAGGTTAGCCAAGCCAAAACAAAAGTTATCTATATAGGTGAAAAGAACAGGAACCACAATCAAGGTCAACAATGTAGAAGTCGTAAAACCACCAATTACAGCGATCGCCATAGGGCTTCTAACTTCACCATCAGCTCCTAGTTCTAGGGCAATCGGCATCATCCCTGCAACTGTCGATATAGAAGTCATGAGAATCGGCCGTAAGCGAGAAATCCCCGCTTCGACAACAGCTTTAAATTGGGGTCTACCTTGTTGAATCCCAGCCAACGCAAAATCAACTAACAGAATCGCATTTTTAGTGACCAGACCCATCAATAAGACAATTCCAATTAGTGCAAACAAGCCCAACTCTTTTTGGGTAACTAGTAACCCTAGCAAAGCACCACCAACAGACAAAGGTAACGCTACCAAAATGGCAAAAGGATAAAGAAAGTTGTTATACAGTAAAACCAAAATTGCGTAGATACACAAAATTGCTAGAGCCAAAGCTCCCCCAAAACGACTAAAGATATCCCTCATAATCTCAGCATCTCCTGAGGGTTCTTCAGATACCCCAATTGGTAGAGGATTCATTGCAGGTAAGGCTCTAATCTGAGTTAGAGCATCTCCTAGAGAAATTCCTTGCAGGTTAGCCTCCACCGTAACGCGACGATTACGGTTAAAACGTTGAATCTCAGCAGGACCACTACCTAAGCGAATCCTTGCTACAGATTTGAGAGGGACTAAATCACCACCATTTCCAGGAACCAGGAGATTTTTAACATTATTGATATTGACTCGCTCCTCAGGATCGATCTGAACACGGATTGGTATCTGGCGATCGCTCAAGTTAAATTTAGCGAGATTAAATTCATTATCACCAATTAAAGCCAGGGAGGCAGTTGAAGCGATCGCTTGTACAGAAACCCCAAGATCGGTAGCCCGCTGCACATCTGGTTCAATAATAATTTCTGGTTGCACCAAGCTGACACTAGAATCAATCTCAACTAAGCCCACTATTTCTCTCATCTGAGCTTCTAAGTTTTGAGCTGCTGTAAATAAAGCTTCAGGATTATCACTCCGCAAGACAAGAGAGACATCTTTATTACCGCCACCTGCTCCTTGAGAACGAAAACTCACTTTTGCTCCAGCAATTTTGGCGAATTCTAGGCGCATTTGTTCTTGAAATTGCTGCTGAGAAATATCCCGCTCTGCTTTAGGAACTAGAGTTGCGTAGAGAGTACCAGAGTTGACACTTTCACTACCTACATAAGCCAGAACCTTCTCTACTGCGGAATTAGCTTGGAGAGTCTGACTAACATCGGACATTACGGTTTCGGTTTCCCCTAGAGGAGAGCCTGGAGGCAAGTTAACCACAATCGTACTCAAACCAGTATCACCCTCACTAAACAAACCTTTGGGAATAAAAGGCACCAACTGTAAAGAAGCAATGAAAAAGACAGTTGCCAAAATCAGAGTAGTAATGCGATGTCTCAGAGCCCACTTTAATAGTGATTGATAGGGTCGACGTTTCTGTTTAGGGGATTTGGAAGAAGATTTTTCTGGTTCTCCGGAGCCAGGAAGAGATTGAGCATTTTGGCCTGAAAAATTCTGAGTTAGATTGAGTTTGGAATCCGTAAGAGCATTAAGCTTAAATTTTCGACCTTGCTCGATGACTCTTTTTGCCTCATTTGGGGTTAGAGTCCTTTGAGTATCTTGGGTAAGTTGGCAACGAACGATATTACCTTTTTTCAAAGATATGTTTGAGCCATTACGATTATTAGCGATCGCTAAATCTGAATTCTCTGCGGTGGCTTTATCCTTGAGCAAATAAGCACTCATCATCGGAGTCACAGTACAAGCAACCAGAGTCGAAAACATGGTAGATACAGCTACAGTCAAGCCAAAAGGCTGGAAAAACTGTCCAGGAATCCCTCCCATAAAAGCAACTGGAACAAAAACGGCCACAATAGTCGAAGTAGTTGCGACCACAGCCAGACCAATTTCTCTAGCACCATCTAAAGCAGCTTGAAACGGACTTTTGCCCATCTGAATATGACGATCAATGTTTTCTAACATGCAAATTGCATCGTCAACCAAATTCCCAATTGCCAAAGCTAGAGCTAAAAGAGTCATCCCATTAAGAGTGTAGTCTAGCGATCGCATTACCCAAAAAGTGGGAATAATCGATAGGGGTAAAGCTGTAGCCGTAATAATAGTCGCGCGCCAATCCCGCAAAAAGATTCCCACAGTTAAGACAGTAAGCACACAACCAAAAACCAACGCATAGATTGTCCCTTCAAAAGACCCCCTAATACTGTCAGCACGAGTAAAAATAACTGTCAGATTGAGATCTTCATCTAGAGTTTGCTTTAGCTTACTTACTTCTGCTTTAACAGCTTCTTCTACTTCAACTAAAGTGCTACCTGTACTCCTTTTTACGGCAAAAGCAACTACCGCATCACCATTAAGATAAGCTTTCTGACTAGCCTCACCAAAACCATCATTCACCTTGCCTAACTTATTGAGGGCGACCCTACCACCTTCAGGCAAACGAATCGGATACTGGGCAATTTGTCTTACCGATCTCGCACTTCCCAGAGTTCGGACATTCTGTTCTTTTCCGCCTAGCTTGGTTTTTCCTCCGGCCAGGTTGATATTATAGTCACGGATTTGCTGGTTAACATCTGTGGCAGAAATCCGATAAGCCAACAAACGTTCAGGATCAAGATCAACTCTAACCTCACGGTCGACACCACCCCAGCGATCAATTTCACCTACTCCCTCAACATTGAGCAACTGCGGGATAATAGTTTGGTCTACAAGATTACTAAGTTCGGCAACATCCTTCTTGTCCGACTCCACCGCATATGCCATCACCGTACCACCAGAAAAACTTAGCTTACTGACAATCGGTTCATTAATATCTTGGGGCAAGTCAGGACGAATTTGAGATACAGCATTGCTAACTTCATTAGTTGCCTGGTTAGCATCGGTTCCTAACTCAAACTCAAGAACTGTAGTGGATCGCCCTTCAATAATGGTAGATGTAATCTCATCAATCCCGTCTAAATTGGCTACGGCGTCTTCAATCTTTTTAGTGACCTGGGTTTCTAGCTCAGTAGGACTCGCTCCCCGTTGAGTGACAACTACATTAACCGCCGAGATATCAATATTGGGCGTATCGTCAATTCCTAAAGCAACAAAGGAAGTAAGCCCAACAAACCCCAAAATCAAAAAGGTCACAATGGTCGGAATCGGATTCTTAATCGACCAAGCGGAGAGATGAAAAGACATAAAGTGATCGCGAGACTTAAATGTTACGAACTATTAACCCCTATTATGACGAAAATTGAGTTCATTTGGTTTGGCAGTTAGTAGCAAGTCAAAATTATGGGTGCGATCGCATTTATTGAAGGGATATTTTTGAAGTATGCGATTACTATTTAGGCCTGGATTTTATAACTACTGTACAGAATCTCTACGATAGATTGTCCCATCAGGCATAATTGCTTCTTCTAGGTTGGGTGGGTTGAAAGGATACTCAAAAGATTCCTCATCATAGCTAGGAAGTTTTGCCCCCAATAAATTAGCTTTTTGAAAATTAGCTCCTTGTATGATTGCCCCTTCTAAATTGGCTTCTTTTAGATTAACCCCTTCTAGATTGGCTCTGCTTAAGTTGGCTCTTTGGAGATTAGCTTGGCTCAAATCAGTATCTTTCAAAATAGCCCCACTCAAATCAGTATCTTGAAAATCAGTTTGTTTTAAATTAGTTCTTTTATAGTTGGCTGATGCGTAATTGATTTGTTTTAAACTAGCTTTTTCTAAATTAGCTCCATTAAGATTAGCTCCATTCAGATTGGCTCCATTCAGATTGGCTCCACTCAAATTAACTATTTCCAAATTAGCTTTTTCTAAATTAGCTTCTTCCAGATTGGACTTCCTTAGTGAAGCTGAAACAACGACATTACAACGATTTCTTTCACCCCAACCAGTATCTACATCAATCCAACTAAATTTAGTTTCACTAAGATTTGCTTTTCTAAGGTCTGCGCCGTCTAAATTTGCCTCAACTAAGTTGGCTTTAGCTAAATTTGCGCCTTTGAGATTAACACCACTAAGATCGGCATTACCTAAATTACAACCTGGACAACTGTTAGTTTTGAGTAATCTTTCAAGATGTGTGGGATTGGTCTTTCGTTTGGTAGTACAATCCTTTGGTAGGCACCCCGACAGCAAACCTAATATGGCAGGCACGATAGTAAAGACTTTCCAGTGCATTATTGATGAAATATAGGAATCTATTTTAATTCTCTAACATTTCTCGGACTTGATTTTTATTTTCGACCCAAAGTAGTCAAATAAAGTACCGCTTCAGCTTCAGGAATTCCTAGGACTTCATTTACTTGATTATCAAAAAATCCTGCAATCCCACTAACACCTAACTCCAAACGAATTGCAGCAAGATTGAGCCTTTGCCCTAAATGCCCTGCATCAAGATGTAAGTAACGATAGGCGCGATCGCCAAAACAATCAATAGCTTTGGCTAAGTCCGCAGTATGAAACACAATCGCAGCAGCATCCCGACCAAGATTTTGCCCCAGACACAAATAATGTAGTTCTCGTCGAAAATTTTTAAACCTTACTTGACGGAGTTCCTGGGCATAAGGCGCATAATAGTAGCAACCAGTTTCCAAGCCCTCCACCCCAGAAACAGCAATAAAGGTTTGAATTAACTCAAAAGCAAAATAATCAGGCGCATTATCTAAACCTTGATCGAGATAAAACTCTGGCTGATAAGTAAAATGAAGTAGAGCCTTCAGCTCATCCAACGAGATATTAGAACCGTTATAGTCGCGAGTAGAGCGTCTTTTTAAGATCGTATTTTCTAAATCTACTAAGTCCTCACCCCAATCAATCTGGGTACTCATAGTAGTAGAAATCTTATTACAAAAAGGGAAATTGTATTTGTCTTCGTTAATTGCGATCGCAGAAGCCAAATTTTTAGTTTTGATCTGACTAGCTTGATGCAAATAAGACAACAAATCACCTTCTAGTAACTGAGGATAATCAGTAGTTATCGGAGAAGCCAAAGCAGTCTCGCCAACATCTTCAGGGAAACTATCTTGAGTGAGATTGAGTAAGGGAATAACTGTAGTAGCTGCTTCTTCAGTTTCGTTGAGATAGAGCAACTGATTTAGTACTTTATCCTGAAAACCACCAATAAAAAATGCCTGATAGCTATTGAGGCTAGCTGCTAACTCGACATTACCTAATAAATGACCTGTATCTAAAAATATTCTTCGATAAGCACGATCTTCGTAACGCCAAGCCGAACGAAAGAATACAGCTGTGGTGACAATAGCCAACTCTACCTTTGCCAGGACAGGATGTTCAAAACAAGCCGCCTCAAGCTCTGACCAAACTTCACTTTGCCAAAAATGAACCAGAGTGTGATTTGCCACCTGATAGTTATAAAGTCCCGCAGGTAAAAGGGAGTTTCCCCGAGAAATTAGATAGACCTCCGCAGGATACAAACCACCAGCAGAAGGAGCAGCCCTCAAATAAATGGGATCGCCATAAACAGTTTCGTACTGAGCAGTTAAGCCATAGCTAGTCAGTAGCAACAAAGACAAACGTAGCCATTCCGCATCTTCCGATTCAGGAGCTATTTCGCGATCGCTAGATAGATAGGGTTTGAGATCGTAGACTCTGCCAATTTTGTACTCCTTATAAGGAGTTGGCTGTTGGTTCCAATCTAAACCTTTGCCTTTAGAGTTGATAGTTTCGGGGTCGTACTTGGTTCGTTCATGATAGTGCTCGGCAATGGAATCTTCTCTAGAGGGCATGTAGCTGCTTGAGTTATGACTGGTTATTGATTACCCACTTCTTGCCACGGCTGATAGCGATCGCCATAGTAATCCAAAATAGCTTTCATTTGGTTAAGGCTAGCTTGAGGTAAATCATGAGCGTATTCTATCCAGAGAGATTCTATTTGGCTAGCAGAGTAATCAAAAGCCTTTTTACCTCCGTCGCTAGATTTGGTAACTAGGCCAGTCTCCACTCCTGTAACCTGGCGTAAGTGGACGCTCACTTCTCGATAAACAGCTAAAGATAAACAAGAAGAGCAATAGTACTTTTTGATTTTGGCTTGAGTAACTTGCAAGGAACTAACTAAGTATTAATTTACGGTTTATTTGTTCTACATTCTATCGGTATAGTTACTGCGATTACCAGATAAATAAAAATCCCCCTAAGTTCTGTGTACTTAGAGGGAAAAAATAAATCGAAAACAAATTATGAAGTCAAAGACAATTTAGAGAACATCGTTACCAGCGATGAACACTTCCTCAAAGTCAAGGAATTCTCCAGTCAAACTATTGTTAAATTCATTGCTTTCAGCTATTTCGTTGAATTGGTCGTGGAGCGCACCAACAAAGTAAGTTCCAGTTGCTAAATCATCTGGTAAAGATAATTCAATCGATAGCTCTCCAGTAGAAGTTCTACCTGGAATATCAAGTGAGTTAGAGGTAGTATCCCCAAATAGGAAAATCAATCCAGAATCAGGATCGTTGGTGTCCTCAGGACTAATAGCAGAATTATTGTTGAAATACTCTTCACTTAAGAGGAAGAAGTTAGTAGCAGAAAATTCTGCTGCCACTGTACCTTGGTTAGAGACTTCATACGTTACTTCAAAGTCTTCGCCACTTATCAAAGTACCCTCAGGAACTACATTAAAGCTAGTTCCAAATAAATCTGCCTCCAAAATCAGGTCGATTGCTTCATTATCAATGCCTTGACCTTGGTTATTATTATTGAGCTGGCTAAACTCCGTTACTTCGTTATCAGGATCGATCAAGATACCCAAGTGAGGCGTACCAAAGATTGGTTGATCCCAGAAAGGATCGTTGGCATCAGGGAGCGTGATAGTAGTCTGAATAATTCCAGTAGAGCTATCACCAGCAAGACCACTGACGTCGACAGTACCGACTAAGAGATCGTTCGTAGAAATAAAATCGTTGTTAGAGAGATAAACCTCTACTTCGAAAGATCCTGCTGCGGTACTTCTGTGGTTAGCAACTGAGAATTCTATAGTTACTTCTTCGCCTGCTTCAACTTCAAAGTCAGGAACTACGGCAAAGGATTCAGAAACTAAATCAGCAAAAGGAACCTCATCGACAAAGACGATATCTGTATCTATACCAACACCAAGATTACTATTATTGCCCTCTAGATATTCATCTACTTCATCTGCGGCATCAACAATCGCTCCAATGCGATATGTTCCATCGCCAATAAAACGCCAGAATTCTTCGCTAATGTCGGGAAGAGTGAAAGTTTGACTGATGATTCCAGTAGAGCTAATCCCCCCTGCTAGACCTTCGCTCACTTCATAGGTGCCAAGCAAAAAGTCATTGGTAGAGATAAAGTCGTTATCTGAGATAAAGAAACTGACACTAAATGGATCACTACTTCCTTGGGAAATATTGGCCACATTAAATTCAATATCTACTGTTCCTGAAACCGCTGCTTCATCGCTAAGAACATCAAAGCTAAGTAGAGTCAGATCGGGAATACTGGCACGGAAATTATCCAAGAATTGTCCTTCGCCATCAGAATCTAGAAGCTGTCCGCGATTACTATTATCAGACTCGACAGATTCGGCGATCACATTACCACTATCGACGATTGCACCAACAAATTGGCGACCTGAATCAAAATCAAATTCTTCTAACTCAGGCAAATCTAAAATTTGCTGCAACTCAACAATATCGAAAGCATCTAAAGTACCACCGGGGACAGTTACAGACCCAAGCAAAGTATCATCAGTCGAAATAAACGAATTCGTAGATAGGAAAAAACTAACTTCAAAGTCTTCTGTAACAGGAGAACTGGTGGGGTTAGCAAGAGCAAAATTGGTAGTAATTTGCTGTCCAGGACTAAAGGAACCGTCTTCGACAACGTCAAAAAGTATCGTTTGGAGATTTGGTAAAGCACCCCGATCAAGTCGAATAAGTTGGGAGTCTATTTGCTGCCCTTGATTAGAGTTGTTATTTACATTAGTTTCATTGACTAAGCCAGCCTCATCAATAATGATTCCGGCAGCAAAGACACCATCATTATCAATTTGGAACAATTCAGCATCCTCAGCTGGGAGATCAAAAGAAACAGTTATCTCACCAGTTTCACTACGACCAGCTACATCAGCTATATCAAAAGACCCTAAGAAGTAATCATCAGTACTGATGTAATCATTACTAGAAAGATAAAAATCTACTTCGAAATTACCACTATTCCCTTGAGCGATATTAGCGATATTAAAGGTAAATTCCAGAGTATCTGAGCCTACGCTTGTTACTTCAAAAGACTTAGCTGTTAGATCGGCAAGCTCAGGGATGTCAACTCTAATGACGTCTTCGTTAACACCTCTAGTGACAGGAAAGGCTTCACTTTCTCCCTGAGGAATTGTTCCAATATAGTAAGCCCCATTACCAATAGCGTTCCAAATCTCAGCGTCTGCTTCTGGCAAATCTACAGTAATAGCTATCGGACCTGTTTGGGCGCCTGCCTCCAGTGAGTCGATAGTAAAAGAGCTTAGAAGAAAATCGTTAGTAGAGATAAAAAAGTTAGAAGAGAGATAAAAGTCTACTTGAACATTTTCTAAAGTTGCGTCGCTAGTATTCTGCCAATCGAAGAGAAGCTGTACGCTACTGCCAGCACTAGCCGACTGTTGGGTGATATCAAAAAAAGTAGCTTTTAGGTCTGGTGTCATGGATATTTTTAAGAATAAATTTTATGTACTGTCCCAGACTCAATAATATTGAATAGATAATCGTTTGAACTTAGTGATAATGCGGTATTTTGTCCAAATACTCCAGATTTATCTCCGTAAATTTAGTGAGTAGCTCTATAACTTTTTAACTTGTAAATTTGGCATAAAAAAGACAGAGGAGGACATTAACCCTACTCCGTCTTACTTCTTGAGCAATAGATACTTAAGTTACCAATCTATCTAACAATTAACCTTCGAGATACTCTAGAATCTCCTTGTCTTGGATCTCACAACATTCTCCCAATTGCTTATTTACTGAATCTGAAACTACCTTAGCCACCAGAGAATTGCTGCGAGTATTGGCTTGACGTAACTGATGTACCTCCATTTCTAAAACTTCGATACGATCTACCAGCTTACGAATGATCGCTGCCTCCGAATCAGGTAAGTTGCCATGCTCAAGAGGATTGACCTTGGCTCCAGAACGATAAACCACTCGCCCAGGAACTCCAACAACTGTACAGTCAGAAGGAACGTCTTTGAGAACAACCGAACCCGCGCCAATACGAACTTCATTACCAATCTGAATATTACCCAGTACCTTCGCACCTGTTCCAACCACCACATTATTCCCTAAAGTGGGATGGCGTTTACCAGTTTCCTTCCCAGTACCGCCCAGAGTAACACCTTGATAGATCAATGATTTATCGCCAATGATTGCGGTCTCGCCGATTACTACTCCCATCCCATGATCAATAAACACACCTTTCCCTATCTGAGCACCTGGATGAATTTCAATTCCCGTAAAAAACCTCGCCAAATGCGAGATGAAGCGAGGGATAAAAGGAATGCCAGCACGATAGAGTATATGAGAGAAGCGATGACAGGACAATGCCTGCAAACCAGGGTAGCAAAGCAACACCTCGAGCCAGTTACGAGCTGCTGGGTCGCGCTCAAAAATAATCTTAAAGTCGGCAATTAAGGAAGATAACACTGATTGCAAAAATTCTATTACTTCATTGCAACCCTATTCTATCGTTCTCTTGCGTCCTAAAAAATCTTTGTTAAGTGGTGAAATCCGTAGCAACCTCTCTTGTTTACCTAAGGTTTGATTGAAAGACGATATGAAGATCGCCGGTTAGGAACCATTGAACCCACCCAAACATGGTAGACCCCTGCTGACCAATTAGAGTCATAAATGACAGCATCCCGATTACGATCCTGACCAAAAGCGCAACGAACTGTACCATCTTCGATCGACTTAACAACTAAAGTAGTATCTTTACCATTACTATTCACCTCAAGAGTTAGATGGGCAAAGTCACTTTGTAATCTTAGGATCCTATCTGGTTGGGGATCGCTAAAGCCCAAACAAGGTTGACCATTGAAATCACGATTACTAATGGAGGCCAAAGAATATGCACCACCAGTACTTCCTGTAGAAACTAAAGCATCATTCGCCGATCCCAAAGCCAAAACTAATTCTTCAGTACTGTTAGACTTTCCCCCAAGAATTATGGATAACAAGCAAAATAAAGATAGAAAACAAACATTTTTTTTCCAATTCTCCCGATTATTCATGATCAAAAAATATCTTGAAATTAAGTTATCAAAAAATCAAACTCTCCTCACGGGTTAAAATCTTGCTACCTAATTTCAGTCTACTAAAGCAAACTAATAACAAAACAGTTCAAAGTTATATTTTTCATATAGATATTGAATCAACATGTAAACTTTTAGTAGTACTTTCCGTACCTTAATCGCTTAAACTCATGAGCGCGATCGCAATTTTCATCCTGCTGCTGTTCGGCAATTGGCTACTTTCAGATGTCTTAATACTTATTCCAATCAACTTGCTCAATCTTTTCGGCTCTTTCGGCTGGTGGGCTAGCGCAGCCCTTAGTTTACTTTTTCTGGCATGGTGTTTAGGAGATGAGTAATGCCGACTCAAGACAAATAAATTAGAAACTTTATTGATTGAAGAAGCGTAGCTTAGCTATGGGCTTTTAAGACACATTAAACGGGAGCCAGAAGAAATACTACTTTCTATAAGGTGGTCTAAACAGACAAATTTATTTCGTAGGCATATGTTAAGTTTTATTGTAGGATTAAACTGAAAACGACAAGTTTAAAAATATCTTTTAAACAAACGACATAAAAGAGGAATTAATTTTTATGCCATACACTACAGAAGAAGGCGGCAGACTCAACAATTTTGCTAGCGAACCTGAAATGTATACAGCAGAACCACCTAGTGGCTCAGACAAAAGAAATTATTTGATTTTGGGCATTGTTGGTTTTGCGGTTATTGCTGGTGCTGTAGCAGTTGCGATCTACGCTTCTGGTGGAGCAGCTTAAGTATTTTAATGGTCTACTTTCTGATACCGATTTTGAGAGTAGATCGTGAAGGAGAAAGGGAGAAGGTAAAAACATTATCAGTCTTTCAATCCTTGCCCCTTTCTTAAAGTCGACCTAAAGGCTGTCAGCAATCCACTGTCTGATGGTAGGAGCTATGTCCTCAACAGGAATATCGTGAGACTCTCCAGTTGCTCTAGTAACTACTTCTAGCTTGCCATCTGCAAGTGAGCGCCCTGTGACAATTCGATAGGGAATCCCGATTAGCTCGCTATCTTTGAATTTTGCCCCTGCCCTTTCTTTGCGGTCATCGAGTAAGGTTTCAACTCCCGCTTCAGTGAGTTCTTTATAGATTTTTTCCGCTACTGCCATTTTCTCTGCATCTTTAATATTTGGCACAATAACAATGGCTTGATAAGGTGAGATCGCAACTGGCCAAATAATGCCGTCTTTGTCGTGAGATTGTTCTACCGCAGCTTGAGCTACCCGAGATACCCCAATGCCATAACAACCCATCCAGAGCGGTTCGGTTTTACCTTGTTCGTTGGTGAAGGTTGCCCCCATAGCCTGTGAGTATTTAGTCCCCAACTGAAAAATATGTCCTGCTTCAATACCTCTAGCAGATTCTAGGGTTTGGCTAGCATCGAGAGTACTGCGATCGCCAGATTGTGCTGACCGAACATCGACTTGCAGTTTGGGTAGTTTAAAGTTATCTCCCCAGTTAGCACCTACTACGTGAAAACCAGTTTCATTGGCTCCTGTAACAAAGTTAGTCAGCTCGACTGCGGTGAGATCTACCATACGAATAAATTTACCAGCTACGCGATCGCTTTTAGCAATAAAACTATCATCCAAATCGGGAGCAATATAACCCAAAGGTAAAGGTTCACTAGCCCATTTATTTTGACTATCACTGTCGGGGACAGTAAGAGCAATAATAGTTTGAGCTTCGTAATCAGCAGCGAGCTTGGTTAATTCGTTGTAGAGTTTAACTTCATTGACATCTTGGTCGCCACGGATACTGACAATTACTAGTACAGTCGTGCCATTGTCATAAACCACCTCGTACAAGACATTTTTGACAACTGCTGTAGGAGAACAGTTTAAAACTTCACTGAGTTTAGCAATGGTTTCAGTATTAGGAGTAGCAATCTTTTCATAAGAGCTAAAAGGGGAAGCTACTATATCTGGAGGTAAAGATACCGCTTTTTCGATATTAGCTGCATAGTCACCATTTTCAGTGTAGAGAATTTCGTCCTCTCCTGCCTCTGCCAAGATCATAAACTCTTGAGAACCAGACCCACCGATCGCCCCAGAATCAGCATCTACAGGACGAAAATCAAGCCCACAACGACTAAAAATATTGCGGTAAGCCTCAGCCATTCTGTTGTAGGTTTCTTTGAGGGACTCCTCATCTTTGTGAAAAGAGTAAGCATCTTTCATGATGAACTCCCTACCACGCATCAAGCCAAAACGAGGGCGAATCTCATCGCGGAACTTGGTTTGAATCTGATAAAGATTGAGGGGTAACTGGCGGTAAGAAATAATGGTATCTTTAGCGATCGCAGTAATTACTTCTTCGTGAGTAGGTCCCAAACCCAGCTGACGGTTTTGACGATCTTCTAGGGAAAACATAATCCCTTCTGCTTTGGTGTAGGTATCCCAACGTCCCGACTCTTGCCAAAGTTCGGCTGGCTGAAGTTGAGGCAGCAAACATTCTTGCGCTCCCGCACGATTCATTTCTTCGCGGACAATTTGCGATACTTTTTGCAATACGCGCCACATCAAAGGCAAATAACCGTAGATCCCGCTACCAATACGGCGGATATAGCCGGCACGGACTAAAAGCTTGTGGCTGGGGATTTCTGCTTCGGCAGGGTCTTCCCTTAAAGTCACAAACAGCATTTGAGATAAGCGCATAATGATTTATATTCCCTAGATCTAATCAGAGATTCATTATTACTCAATCCTGCCAAATGCCATAGTCAAGAATTCGCGCATATTCCTGTGCATACCAAATACGATCACTATATTTATTGGGATATTGAGTGTTAGCTAAGGCATAACCTGTCTTTGCTAGCTCTTCAGCGACTAGTTTATCGCTCTGCCAAACGTGAGCCAGGATGCGCTCATAGCGGTCTCTATCTGGTGTGATTATTTCCAAATCGATGATGTTTTGGCTCAAAATTTGCTGCAACTGGGCTTTGGCTGCCTGCTTTACCTCTTGAGGAACATCTATGCCGACGATTCTGACTTTTTCTATCGTACCTTTGAGCGTTACTTCTACTGTCTGTCCGCTAACTACTCTATTCAAGGGAACAGTAATAAGTTGAGGAACTATAGTTTGGAACTGACAACCTAGAAGCCAAAAACTCAAGCTCAAGACAATTCCCCGAAAGATAGAGTATTTGGCTAACACTTTCAAATCACAAAAATTGCTTTCAAGCCTCATGAATATACTACCTGCTTCTTATCCTACTTAGTAGATAGATTCTTATTTCCTCACTACTTTACAGATCAAAAAAACACTCTTAATTTACAAAAAATATATAACCATAAAGCAAAGATGTCACATTGATTAGCTTAATTTATTAAGAGATTGTTACCAGTATAAAACAAGCAAATTGGCAACATTTTTTTTGATAATTAGTGAACAATTTTATAGTAACCATTTTCTCTAAAACCAAAGTTAAAATATCATGGCAAGTTCTCAAGCAATTTCAGGAACTCTAAATCAACAAGATATTTTTTCCCCAGCACCCGTTGGTGATGGGATCACTCGTGTTGATGAATATGACTTTACGACTACCGTTTTTGGACAAGATTTAACAGTCAATCTCTTTGCCAGTGATCCCAACATTTACGATACTTTTCTGGAAGTAATAGATGCCAACACAGGTAATGTTTTAGCCAGTGATGATAACAGTGGTGAAGGACTAAATTCTCAGATAACTGGTTTAGTACTTCAAGAAGCAGTAGATTATCGAATCAGAGTAACCAGTTTCGACTCTATAGATCCTCTAGCAAATAATCGCTATACACTTCAAACTACGATTTTTCAAGGAGGAGCGACTTTAACCTCAAGGCAAGTTCAAGAAGGTGATGGTCAAACGGGAAATATCCTAACTTTTGATGGATCTTTAGAGAGTAGCGACTACTTCATCCCAACTCAATCAGGTGAAAATATCACCCTTTTTGATGAATACACTCTACAGCCAACAGTTCTTGGACAAGAATTAACCGTTAATTTACTGGCTGATGATCCTGATACTTACGACCCTCTCATAGAAGTATTAGATGCTAACACAGGTGATGTTTTAGCAAGTGATGATGATGGAGGAGAGGGTATAAACTCAATGCTTAATGGTCTAATACTCCAAGAAGGTGTGGACTACAGAATTAGGGTTACTAGCTCTGTTTCTGTTGAGCCCAATGCGAACAATAGCTACACGTTGCAGGTTTCTGCTACTCAGGGAGAGTTAACTGTTACTCCTTTAGTTGTGGCACAAGTACCAGACTTCCCTGAAATCCGAGAGTTAACTGTTAATCCTTTGATTGTAGACAATACTCCTGATATCCCAGAAGTTGAAGAATCAACGGTTAATCCTCTAGAGAATACTTCAGATATCCCAGAGGTTGCAGAATCAACGGTTAATTCTTTAGAAAATACTCCTGATATCCCAGAAGTCACAGAGACGCCAATAATAAACAATGAATCTAATAGCACTCTCTATCGTTTCCGCAACACTCAGACAATTGAAAGTACCTACATTTATGTAGCCGAACAAGAAAAGAATGCCATCCTAGCCGATCCTAATTTTAGTCAAACTTTCGAGCTAGAAGGAGCTGCTTTTAGAGCGAGAACGACTCCTGGAGATAGTCTTATCCCAGTATTTAGATATCAAAGCACGAGAACTCCTGGGACTTATATCTTCGCAACATCAGACGACTTCCAACAAGATCCCCTAATCGAACAAAGTGATTTCTTTCAAGAAGGAAATAGCAATACAGCTTTCTATGCATACACTGCTGGTTCTGGCTTAGGTACAGACTTTTATCGGTTCGAAAATACGGCTCTTCCTGGTACCTATCTTTACCAAGGGCCAGAAGAGAGAGCAAATACTTTAGCAAATTTCCCTGGCTTTGAGGATCAAGGCACTGTCTGGGCAGTAGAAACTTAAACTGGACTTTCAGATTGAGGGAAACGAAAAAAGTCTTGCTAGTCTTCATCCAAAGGTAAGCCAAAGCGTACTTTACCCTTGTTGAAATAGCGACCAAACTGCATTTCGTAAACTTCGTCTTCGTCTTGGGTTTCCACAACTAAATCAGAACGAGGGTAACTTACACAGAGTAAAGCATAGCCATCTTCTTGAAGCTTAGGAGATAGACCCATAGCCTCTGGCTGTTCGAGTTCTCCAGAAATAATTTTTACCGCACATGCCGTACAAGCACCATTACGGCAGGAAAAAGGCAATACAGCTTCTTGATCCTCGGCAGTGTGCAAAATATAGCGGTCTTCGGGAACCTCAACTTTATATGTCTTTTGGGTATGACAATCGCGAATCGTAACGTGGTGCTTTGTGGTCATTTGTTAAATAATCATTAAATCAGTTCAGATCGTAGCGCAAAACAACCTGGATTCGGGAAAAATCTCATGATTTTGGTGACTTAAAATTGAACCTGATTCAGACTAAACTCAGGCGCTCTCTAATAATTTTTGAGTTTGCTTTCAATTTGTTGGATCTGTTGTTGTAAGAGAGCTAACTCTGCTTGAGCAATATTTTTTTGAACTTCTAAGAGTTCGGTTTCTTGGATTATTTTTTTCATTCGCAACCGATGCGCTTTACTTCTGCCTGGGTGATAAATAGCACCCACATAAATCGTAAAGTTATCTGCATCCAGAGTATTCAGTCCTAGAGACATGTTAAACCCAAAGTCATTCTCAATGTTGGGTGGAGTATAGATTGGGTTATCCAGTGGTTGGCGGGCAAAGGAAATCTCATTAAGGTTTTGATTCTGATTGGGCGTTTGAATAATATTGTTAAAATCACCATCAACAATAGCGTTACTGTCATTGGCCTGAGATGCATCTTGAGCGAGAACAGGTTCACAAAATAGACCCAGACTCAGTATTAACCCAATAACTCGTCCAATATGACAGGATGATAAACGTTTCATAATACCCGCTACTATACTTCCGATTAGATTGGTTTTGATGCAGAAAAACTCAACTTCTAATAACACTTCTGGTAGAACTTTAAGTTCCCAATGTGTTTGCTATAATTATCGAAATTTGCATCCAAACTACAAAGTTAGATAGGTATTTTGAAGAGATTGTTCCCGTTTTTAGCCCCATCACTCTAATCCCAAGAACTCACCCAAAAGCGATCAAGAAGATTTATAACTTTGAATATAACAACGTGGATCACAAGAATCTCTGATTTTATAAGCAAGTAATATTTTTACAAAAGCCTCAATTCACTCCCCTTACTAAAGTAGGATCATTCAATAACCATAGTTATTTTATAAATCAGATATTTTCATGACTGCAACTATAGCCAAAATAGGATTAACCTCGCGCCTAGTTAATAGCTTACTTGCGATCGCACCTCTAGCTAACTTTGCCAAAAGTAGAGCCAGAAAAATGATGATCGACCGAGCAGAAAAGCTTGGGGTACCTTGGCGAGAAACAGTTAAGCAGTTAAGCCAACGTGACTGGAGCGCAGAATTTGCCCAAATAGAAGCGCAAAATCTTATTTATCCTGAATACTATCTCAATTCTTTTCATGCTTACGAATCAGGTAATCTCAGTTGGTTAGCAGCCTGGGAAGTAGAATCAGCAGCCTACGCAGTTCACGCCAAGATTTGGCAAGATACCGGCAAAGCAGGAGATACTCGCCTCAGAGATTCGTACCACGAGATTTTGCAGCAGCAACTACCAATCGTGCCCCAAGATATCGTGGATATTGGTTGTGGAGTTGGCATGAGTACTTTCGCATTACAAATACTCTATCCAGAAGCCCAATTAACAGGAATCGATCTATCTCCCTATTTCTTGGCAGTCGCTCAGTACAACAGCAAGCAACAAGCTAAACAAATTAACTGGCGACACAGTGCAGGAGAAGCAACAGGACTTGCCGATAACAGTTGTGATTTGGTGTCTGCCTGTTTAGTTTTCCACGAATTACCAGCTGAAGCAGCCCAAGCAGTTATCCAAGAAGCTAAGCGGATTTTGCGTCCAGGAGGCTACCTAGCAATTATGGACATGAATCCTCAGTCTGAAACTTTTCTCAAGATGCCTCCTTATGTTCTGACTTTGCTCAAAAGCACAGAACCATTTCTCGACCAGTACTTTAGCTTGGACATAACCAAAGCTTTCGTCAATCAAGGCTTTGAAAGTCCTACTATTACAGTCAACAGCCCTCGTCATCGTACTATTTTGGCTAAAAGTAACCCTTAAAAATAGGCAAAAAAAACACCAGCGGTATTATCGCTGGTTTAAATATTGTTGTTGTTGTTTTAATTCTGGAGAAATCTCAATCTCGCGTTCCCAAGTTAGCGAATCTTGATTTTCCTTGATAAGAATTGTAACAGATGATACCGGTTTTTTGTAAAAGAAAATTAAAGATATTGTCTTAGTCTATAAAGTTATTCTTGTTTGTTGACTATAAGCTATGGTTAGCGATCGCCAAATAATAGGTTTACAACCACTCTAATTCAGAGACTACGTTACAATTTTCAGCAAAAAACTGAGTAATCAAACCAATGACAACAGCATTAATTACAGGTGCATCTTCAGGGATTGGAGCAGAGTTTGCCCGTCAACTAGCAGCCCAAAAATCCAACCTAGTTTTAGTAGCACGATCACAAAAGAAACTAGAAGAGTTAGCAATTAAGCTCCAACAGCAATATGGAATCACAGCAGAAGTTATCGTCCAGGATTTGAGCCTGCCTCATGCTGGTCAAATGGTTTTTGAAGCTGTGAAAGTTAAAAATATCGCGATCAACTTATTGGTAAACAATGCTGGCTTTGGTGACTATGGCGAATTTAGCAACAGCGATCTCAGTCGACAGCTCAACATGATTCAGTTAAATATTACTGTCTTAACTGAATTAACAGGTTTATTTTTACCTGTAATGAAAGCTCGTAAACAGGGAGGAATCATTAACCTTGCCTCGATCGCAGCTTTTCAGCCCTTACCGTATATGTCTGTCTATGCAGCAACTAAAGCTTTTGTTCTGAACTTTTCTGAAGCCTTGTGGGCAGAGAATCAAGAAAGTGGAGTCAAAATATTGGGAGTTTGCCCAGGCCCTACTGAATCAGACTTTTTTAAAGTAGCTGGATTCCCTGGTTCTTTTGCTGAGAAACAAGATAGCACCATGAGTCTAACCCCTGCTGATGAAGTGGTTCGAGAGTCATTAAAAGCTTTTGATAAGGGACAATCCACTCTAGTTACTGGAGGTGTCACTAATCAACTTATTGCTAATATTCCGCGATTTGTTCCCAGAGACTTTTTAGTTGCAGCTGTGGAAAAACAGTTTCGGGCTGATTAAATTCTCAAAGGTCAATATTAGGATGCGATCCTATAAAAACTAAGACAAATTAGGCCGCCCTAAGCGATCACGATTGTCAATCAATCCCGATAATTACCAGAATTCACAATCAATAACTCAAGATCCAGTGAAAACGGATCCTAACTTTCAACTGTAGTAATGGTTCGACCAGAAGCCAAAGAAATTTTTTCAACCTCAGGAAACTTATCCAAAGCTAAACGAGAAGGTTGCTTATTACCAGAAAGCTGTTTCATTAGCTTAGAACGTGGATCATGGAGTACGCAGTAAATTTCATCTTCTGGTTGCCAAACTTCGTTCGCTTTGACAACTTCTAGCTTGCCTTCTCTTTTCACCAACAAAGGTAACAACTCACCAGAACGAATTAAAGCCTGTAAATGCGCTTGTTGCAGAGAGATCTCTGGTTCTTTGAGGATAATTTTTCCAAGTTGAAACTCGCCCTTATTAAGGTATTTATTCCAAATTTCGGCAGAAAGCCCTGGTAAAAAAGCTTGATTGACCTTAATCTTACTGTTACCAGAATCTCCCTGAGGGTAAACAGCAAACACCCGAGGTGGTTGGAATTCTTCCTTAGCCCTCTGCGCCAGAACTAAGTTAACTTCCCCGTTATTTGTCAAAGAGATAAAAGTCCCCATGGACTCAATTCCTGCTTCTGTAAGAACTTCAGGATCTAGAGCACTGCTCTGAAACACAGTAATGCCTTCCGCTTCAGCTTTTTTGCAAACTTCTGGATCAGTATCAATCAAAACAACAGATTCACCTGCTTCTTTGTACAAGGATGCCACCAAACGGCCCAAAGCTTTGCCACCAACGATAACAGCACCTTTTGCCTCACTAGAAGTAATCCGCAGCCACTTGGCAACAGTCCCTGCGGTTAAACCCTGGCAAAATACAGTCATCATGATGGTCAAAAAAACCAAAGCTTTAATTGATGCTCCACCATTAATTCCTTTCTCTGTCAGCAAAATAGCAAATAAAGAAGCTACAGAAGCAGAGACAATCCCTTTAGGAGCAACCCAAGACAAAAAGATCTTTTGCCTCCAGTTCAAGTCGCTATTAACAGTACACAAAAATATACTGATTGGGCGAACTACCAGCATCAAAGTTGCTACGGCCAAAACGCTACCCCAACCCAAAGCAACCACACTTGCTAATGACAAATCAGCAGCCAATAGAATAAACAGTACAGAAACACACAGCACTGTTAGCTGGCCCTTGAATCTTTTTAGTAATCTTTCTTCTGGAAGAGCGAAAGACTTAACTACAATCCCAGCTGCGACCGTTGCCATTAGTCCAGATTCACTGTAAAGAGTTTGAGAAAGTACGAATAAACCCCAAACGCCGGCAAGAACGACAAGATTTTTTAATTCTTCAGAAAGATTATCGGTATGTTTGAGGAATAAGCCCAATAGCCAACCACCAATTCCTCCTACGATAGAACCTATCCCTAAACGCAACAATAAGCCACTGACAACATCAACTGGGGCAGAGTTAGCATTGACAATAGCATTTAACACCACAACAGCTAGGATTGCTCCGACAGGATCGATCAGCACTCCCTCCCCTTCTAACAAGGTTGCTACTGAGCGATCTACCCTTACCTGCTTGAGTAACGGACCAATTACCGTAGGACCAGTAACAACAACCAAGGATGCGTAGAGAAAAGAAATAGACCAAGGGAACTCTGCTAGCCAATGGGCAGCCATTCCACCACCAATCAAAGTCACTAAAGTTCCAATCGTAACTAAATTCCTTAGGCTACCAGAAACTTTACCTAGCTCATGAAGTTCTAGATTTAAGCCTCCTTCAAACAGAATAATGGCAACGGAGAGAGCGACCAAAACCTCTAAACCGAGACCCAAATCTTGAGGATGCAATATATCGAGAAAATCTCCACCAAGTAAAATACCTAGTAAAAGCAAAAATACAATGCTAGGGACTCGGAGATACTCTCCAATAACTTGAGCAGTGATTCCTGCAAAAACGGCGATCGCTATTTGCAGAGTTATTTCAAATGATCCTTCCATAAAATTTATTATTTCGGGCGGTTTTATACTCGATATAGTGATACGAGTGAAGTACCATATCGTTAGAAGAGTTATCTTAAACTATCTTATCTTGGGCGTATTTTAACATCTGAATTCTTGACCAAACAGCACAATTCGTTAGATTAGGTACAATCCGTAGGACATGGCTTGTTAATTTAATGGCGATCGACACTCAGCATGACAAACTTTATTTACCGACTCGCACTCGACATCACTGGTGGGGTTACTTTTACCTGAGTTTGTTGTTAATAGCAGCAGCAGTTCTATTTATTATAAATTTAGGGACAACACCTATTGACCAACTTCAGGAAGGATATTTCGTCCGACTTGGAAAGGAAATTTGGCAAGCACCAGAAGCCTCTCTACGCTGGCTATTCCCTACAGACTTTGGCCGACCGTTGGTTTTACATGCCCCTTTGTATCCAAATCTTCTAGCATTGGCTTTGCGGATTGGAGGAGAATCCCCTTGGACGGTAAGAATGCCAGGTGCTTGTTTTGCAATAGTTTCTGTGGCAATAGTCTACGGTATTGGTCGAGAACTGTTTCGCTTCACTTTACCTACAGTCTTGACCTGCTGTGTTTATCTAACTTTCTTTCCGATTGCTAACTTACCAAGACTAGCAACACCGGACTCGGCATTACTTTGTTTCCAGCTACTGGGAGTTTGGGGATTGTTACGAGCACGCCGAGATTTACGCTGGTCTATGGTGGCTGGTTTTGGGATTAGTCTAACTGGTCTGACTCATACTTGGTCGCTCTTACCATTAACCATCATTATGGTGTTGTTCCTGCGCTGGGATACTCCTAGATTGCTTACTTCACCAGTTTTTTGGCTCGGTTTGACTCTGGGACTAGTTCCACTAATTTGTTGGTTTTTAATTCAGTGCTATTTCTACGAACCAAGTCTGGATTGGCAGCAATTCTATCTTAACTGGCAGAATTCTTTGACGTTCAACCCGCGTCTATCTGGTAACTGGCTCCTACAGCGACCCCTCAAACGTCATCTCGCGTCAGCTCTAACTTATTTCTCACCTTGGATAATTGCTAGTATTTACGGGGTAAGGTTGGCTAAAAATCGTTCTAATTGGGCTTGGGCAAAGTTTGTTTTGGTAACAGGGATGGTTGGCATCATCTGGAGCATGATCGGCTTGCTAGAGGGTTTTATTTTCAATGATGCACCTTTATCTAGTTGGTATTTACTCCCTCTCTATTTTGTAACTACTTTGCTGGCAAGTACACAATTATCTCAACTTTACGCATTACCGAGTTATATTCCTTATCCTTCCAGCTGGCAAAACTTCTTCGGGTTTTCAGCACTCAGTTACTTTCTTCTAGGCATGTATGGCCAGCTGATTCTGATGACTGATTTGCATAAGTCAGATCTGGCATTATTCGCCTCAACCACTCTAACTTGCATTATCGCAACATATTTGTTTTCCCGTCGTGATCTCCAATTCATTCCCATTCTGATTTGGGGTAGTTATGTTTCTTCGCTTCTATTTTTTCTTTAGGCAGAGGCCAGATATTGGTGCTAGATTAGTTAGCTATAAGTGAAAATTCGGGGAACTAGCCATTTTGCCGAGAAAAGTTTTACCAAAAGTATACGAAAAATGGATCCAACTTTTAGTTTTATCCATTATCGATTCATCGACAAAAAAAAAATTTAATCTACAATCCAAAAAGTTTGCACAAAATGTCATCAGAGGGTTACTTACCTTAAGCGTTATTAGCTTGTGGTATTGGCATTGGCAGTTGCTTCTCGCAACTGGAGTTGGTATTGCCTGGATGTGGCTAAGTTATGGATTAAGTCTTGGTCAATATCGCTCTACTTGGCGTAAATTGGCTACAGCATTACGTGGCTACAACCTCAAGTTTTTATTAGCTGTAATCAGTGGTGGCTTAGGTGGACTTTTCACCTATATGACTACAGCTATCTGGCTAGATACGGAAAACCATTGGTTAGCAGCTAGCTCGATCGCTCAAGGCCTAATGACCCTAACCTTAATAATCTTGCTTTTATGGCAAATAGTTCAGAAGAAAAGCGATCGCGATACTACTAGGTTTACTACTCTGCTAACCGATCTCACAGCAGATGATCCTCTCAAACGATTGATTGCCATTCGCCAGTTAATAGAATTAGCAGCTAGACACAGTTTAAATCCCAATGAGCGATCGCAAATTTACGAGTATTTTCATTTCATGCTAGCTCAACCCCAAGAAGCACATATCCAAAATGCTTTGTTAGATGGGATTGAGCTGCTTGCCAAGAAGAATGCGCCTTTGCCTCCCCTAGATAGTTTAATCACTCCTATTGCGATTAAGGAATCAGTATAGTCGGCTTTATCTCTTCTCGACGAAAGTCATTACAACCAATGTTGTTACAGGATGAAAATTCAGGCTTAACCCATACCGGCAACAACAGGATGGAAGAAAAATGCTAGGCTTAAAATGGTGTACGTCGCAAGTAATAGACTACCTTCCAGCCAGTTGGAATTACCGTCAGAGCTGATCGAGTTGGCAATCAAGACAGCAACCATGACCGCAACTAATTCAAAAGGATTGAAGTTTAAATCCATCGGTTGACCAATAACCCAGCCAGCTATTACCAAGACTGGAGCGACAAAAAGAGCTATCTGTAGGCTAGAACCAACAGCAACCGAAACAGATAAATCCATCTTATTTTTCATTGCCACAGTAACTGCAGTAAAGTGCTCTGCTGCGTTACCAATAATGGGCAAAAGAATCACCCCTGTAAATAGCGAAGTTAGGCCTAGCTCAGATGTAGCCTCTTCCAGCGAAGAGACTAACAACTCAGACTCTACAGCCACCGCCAAGGTAATAACAAGTAAGACTCCAATCCAAAAAGGTAAATTTACTTGATGCTCGCTATGTTCATCTTCTCCAGAAGAACCGCCAGCTTCCTCTAGTTCAGCCACCCCTACATCGTAGAGATAGGAATGGGTCTTCATCGAAAACAACAGAGTTAAGCCATAGACCAAAATTAAAACGACTGCTACTGCTACCGAAAGCCTCTGCAAAGTTTGTTCCCCAATTCCAGTAGAGGTATACTCCACAGCCGTAGGTAGCAAAATAGCGATTACAGCAAGATTCATTGATGAAGCATTTACCCTGGCTGCAGTGGGCTGAAAATCCTGCTCTTTGTAGAGAAAACCACCAAGCAACATTGAAAAACCCATTACCAGTAAAAGATTACTCACAATAGAGCCTGTAATCGTGGCTTTGACAACATCCACTAAACCACCTTTAAGGGCAATGAAAGCCAGAATTAGTTCTGGAGCATTACCAAAAGTAGCATTAAGTAGACCACCTA
>CAZSEZ010000029.1:11500-25574 GCA_964606015.1 uncultured bacterium | reverse complement strand
ACTATTAATGTTTGATAGAAAATGAATAATGTCGATTATTAAACCACCAACATTATTCATTACAGAGCTATCTATTGGGCTTTGAATGTATTCTTTATAGCAATTTTATTGCTACTACACCCAGTGCCTCCACACCATCCACTACAGACAGCGGTACAACCTCTTACCCCCCCAGTAATTACAGAAAGCTCTTGCAGAGATAATTCAACAACATCATTATTGTTATTGCTGATTTTTTCTAACTTGCTTTTTGCTAGATTACGTACTTGATTTAAAGACATGATTGTTCTCCTTGATTTGAGAAATGTTTGTTTGTTAGTTAAGTAATTGTTTTGAATAGAAACAATTAACTTGTGCTTAAGTAGCTGTCTCACGAACATTCAGTTTAAAAAGTATTCATGGCTGAATGTCTGTTATATACTTATCGGTCTTAGCAGGAGACTCTCTGCAACTTGTTACAATCATTTACGATATTTTTTTGACAATAAAAAACCCAGTTATGAACTGGGAGAAATAATAAATATCTAGTCAGAATTTGCGGTTTAGCTAAACATAGCCTCACCAACTTAATTATTAGGGTAAGGCTGTTAAAACTTAGCTCATTATTAATGCTTTTAACGTAATACTAGACCAGGCAATATCATGGTCTGGCGATTGTTATCCTTTTTCGGACAGGGGATGGGGAGTAGGGCATCCTTACCACATTTTTTGTTGTTGTCGTCATTATTAGTATTAGTGTCACCTCCACCATTAATATTTTCAGCAAATTCATCAGTAATTTCACTGTAGTAATTACTTGTAGTCATTAAGTCAAATGTAATTTGGGGTCTAGACATTGTTTTCTCTTTTGTAATGTGAACATTATTTAACTTGAAAAGCTACTTTTGGCTTTTATTACATATCATTCCAAGCAAATATTAGCTATTTACTTATCTCGGTAGAACTGGTGTTCTTTATAACTTATTGCAATTATTTGCATTCGTTTATTGATGTTGAAAGATCCAGCTTTATCTAAGTATCGAAAAATAAATTTATTGGCTTGCCTAAATCACCAAAAGCATTAAGATAAGCAGACTCCAAGCAAAGCTCTCTGATTTTAAGCGTTTTGTATTGTTGGCTTGGGACATTTTTAAGGTTTCTTCTGTGTAGTGAATCATCGTTTTTCTCTGAATTGATTTTTTTGGTTGAGCTAACTACCTATCAGAGAAAAACTTAGGGCTTTTGCAATTTGCTTACATTCCTTAACAATTAATTTTTGGCTCGGATAACTTGATAAATTTGTAGGCCAGTGGCAGAAAACGCGATCGCAACTATTCCAGGAATCCAAGCCAGCCAACCACCTGAAGTTAGAACGAGCCAGCAGATACCAGAAATAATGATTAGGTTGCTACCAATGACTATAGAGCGATTGCGATTATTATTAGCTATCCAAAAAGAAAAACCTCCTAGCAAACTCCAACTAATAATCCATAGCCAGTCCCCCCAAAAAGGAAGCCACCAAATAAGTGGCCGATCGCCTTCTACCGAGCTTACTAACTGACTGATAACATGACCATGTAGATGTAAACCTCGAATTTCTCCTAGCGCAGTATCGTGAATATCGGGGACAGATTTGGCCGTGATGCCAATCAACACAATCCGATCCTTAACCCAATCAGGATCAAAAGTTTCTCGTTCTTCTAAAATGTCTCTGACTGTTACTTGTTGCGCAAGCTGGTCAGTACGACGAAAAGAGATAAGTAATTGATTACCGCGATCATCTAATTTTTGATAACCGCCACTACCTTTACCTATTCTGTTAATTATTTGGTCACCAAACTGCCAATTTTGCTTAGTAGTTGTTACGTCGATGTCTTTACTTTGGAAATAGCGATAAGCAAGTTGCCAAGCAAAAGAATAATTGGTCTTGCAATTGGATGCCTGGGTTAAGGGGTTAGGACTTCGAGATAGTAGATAACGTCGCACATTATCATCCCAGCTATGAGCTACTTGACTGTCATCATAGATATTGACATAACCTACTTGCTGAGCGGGACTAGTTGGGGGTGGAGCAATACTATTGTCTAAATTATCGCCTAAACAAACTGCGACTAGGTTGGGTTGATTCCAGTAGTTAGTAATTTGAGGATTATCTAGAGAACTATTTCCAGAGAAGGCGCGATCGCGAAAGATGTCTACCCCAATAACCGCAGGTTTATGTTTTTGTAGTTTATTGATCAGTTCTGCCAATACTGAATCGGGAATGGGAAATCCATACTTGTCGCTGCCAATGTCTTTTTCATCTGCTCCAACTAATAAGATACGGCGATCGCTTTGTTCAAGAGGCAGTTTCTGACTCAGATAATCAAAAGCTTGTAGTTCCATACCTTGAAGTATGCCTGCACTTCTTAATCCGATGACTGTACTACTCGAAAGCAAACTAAGCAGCAAAGTCACCCAAATTTTTGGCTTGGGTCTGACAACCTTGGATTGAGGCCGATCTTGTCTCTTAAGCAATTCCTGACGATTAAGTAACTGTTGCCAAGTGGGTGGGATCTCCCCAGGATTTTGAACAATTAAAGGCAACCAGGATGCGCAGGGATAGCGATCTTCGATTCCTTGCAACTTTGATCTGGCTTCTTTGACAGCTAGATAAAAACTTTCTCCCGAAGCATATGCTTGTAAAAAATACTTTAGAAATTCTTGGGCTACCTTATCGGGTACAGGTTCCCGCATTACTAAGATTTGGGGGATTTTGAGGTCTGCTAATTCGCGAGCCAAACCCAAACCGTCACAGGAATTAAAAATAGCGATTTTGAGATTCTTGGCAATTGCTTTTTGGAGCGCATACTGCAACTCGTTAGTAGATAATGTCTCATTTTGATTGAGATAAACACATCCTGTTTGCTTATTTTGATCGCTGTTACTGTGTCCCGCGAAAAACAAAATATCCCACCCATCTTGATGCCATAACTGTTCTGTGACCTCCTGCCTGCTGGGTTCAACTAACAAAGTTATCTCACAGTTGGGAAGCTGAGCCAAAAGCTGGCGATCTCTTTCTGTATCTAGGCCTTCACTATTGCCAATAATTGCGAGGACTCTAACTTGAGAGCGAGAACAAATAGAGGTAGCAGTATTAGTTTCAAAATTGGCGCTACTAATAGCTATTTCGGCTTTGGTAAAAGGTTCAAACCACTTTGCTAGATGCCAAGGTAGACATTGTAGTTGGGCATCTTCCGTCTGGATGAGGATTCTAATTTCATCAAGTGGATTTAACTTAGCTAAAAATTTTTCTTTTAAAACTCTAAAAGTACTGGCATCTAACCAGTTATTGAAAGTAGTTAATAATATTGCAGCACTGCGATCGCATTCATCAACATAGGAATAATTTGAGACAAAAGCTTTTTTGGCTTCTAAACGATTGGTTAAACCCAAACCTAAATAGGATGTTTGCCAAGCCTGGTAATGTTTTGGTAGCTCAGGGATTGGAGGGAGTTCGGCGTTAAATTCTAACTCAGGAGGTAACCCTTCAGGAGCTATCTGCAAGTTGACGGGAAAACCCTGCGCAAAACTGCCTTCCCTAATGCGGAGAGAAGCAATATAAATAGACATAAATCATAATTACTGAAAATGGGCTAATTAAAGCTGAAATTGCTCAGAAAAATCGATGCCATCCAGAGATATTTGTACCTGAAATTGTTCTTCTGGTTGACCACTAAATTGTAATTGAACAAAATTATCGCGACTTCTAGCTTGCGTTTCCATAAACACAGCTTGAGATGAAGCTTCGAGTACTTTCAGTTCTAAGCCAGCAGGTAAATAAGCCTGATCGTTTTGCGGTAAAACTTGAAGGGTTACACCTATAGTTTTATTTTCTTCTGAGGTACTGTCTTCTGGCGTAAGTTTCACTAATAAAACCACACTGTGATCGCTTAGCTGAACATTCAAATCGACTAACTTGGCTCTAGTCACGCTTGAATCAGTTGAATTTTCCTCAGAATCATCTTGTGAACCAGAATTTCTAAAGCCATAGGCAGGAGTTAACTGTTCTGGATTCAAAAGATTTTCTACCGTTTGCCAGCCAGTTTCAAAGACCTCATTAAGCCATTGACCTAAGTTAGTTAGAGATTGGGAAGAAGATCCAATCGTTACTGGAGATGTATGAATACAATCGAGTAAGGCTTCTGGAACATCAAGTTCTGCGATCGCTAGTTCTTCGCTGGCGACTTTTGGGGTAAAGCCTAAAATAGTTGCTTTTCTGTAGTCATCATCGATTTGTACAACTATATAGCCGATTCGCAAATCCCAAACTTCTAAAGGTACATGACAGCTTGAGTCAGAACTTTTGATTGGACGACACTCTAGTTTGCCAACCTCTATCAGGTTCAAATCCGCTACATTCTCGCATAGTTGCATAACTGGATTCCAACTATCACTACCTGTTAGATCTGTAGCTACCGACAACATACTGAGGTAATTATTTACCACCGATACAGCGATTGTATTCAACCGAACTTGCTCTGCCTTTTCTTGGGTTGGTTGATTTGTCGCAAACTGACCAGCAATATCTCTAATTTCCCTAGTGATAGGTAAGCAAATTGCCCGGTTCTCTAGATTGAGGTTGGAAGAGTTGGTACTCATAGCAGTTTAAATATATCCTTGCGATTTACTATATTCTCGGAGTAGTGGTTTGCACTTGCGCTGATAAAAGCTACTTAATGTGCCTGCTGGAACCCCATATTCTTCTGACAATTCTTGCCATTGAGCTTCTGGCGGTAGTCTTCTGAGAATGAGCTGTTGAGCAGTAATGTGCGGATGGTTTTCTAGATAGATTTGTCTGAGCTTACGCTCGGCATCAACTAAAGCCCAGTTTTTGATCTCTTCCAGCAACGGAGGGATGTCTGGCTGAGCAGGAACAGTATCAATAGGATCGATTAGTTTGTTGTCATCACCAATTTTGGGAGAAGCTGTCCGTTTTTTCTGCTGTTGTTCGCGAATAAACCCATCTTTGAGTCGCCACTTAAGATAGTTATTTAGCCAGGTAACAACACTAGCTTTTTCAGAATTATAGGTATTGCCTTCACAAATGTTGCGACAAAAATAGACCCAAGTTTCTTGTAGGGCATCCTCATAATATGGAGTGTATTCTTTCCATAAGCGATCGCTTACTAAGCGAATTATTCTAGTTAAATTTAGTTGACGTTCTTTCGTTCCTGGAGGATGCTTACAGGCTTCAGTGACCAACTCTGATAATGATAGTGATGATTTTTTCATCGATAGATAGTGCTTGCTAGGGGCAGATTCGAGTTATCTCAGCATGAGTAATGCTCTGGCAACAAGATTGATATTCCACTGTCCTATTCATTTTCGCCCTATCTGGCAGCAAGTTTAACTAAAAAAAATAATTTTTATCTAGTTGTGGAAAAGCTCTTTCTACTGAATAAAAAAATAATTTCTCCTGAATGAGGTTTGAGCTGGTGATGCTTCTTTTTTCATGGCTTTGTCAAATTGTTCGTTGATGTACTTACATTAAACCCATCAGCCACGAAGACTGAACTTCTGCAAAATTCAACAAAACTTTACAAAGGAGGTAATGAGATTTGAAGATCAAAGTCGAGGAGCCTATTTCCGTCCATCAACTCAATACCTACAAAACACTACAAAATTTTCCTTAATTAAGTGAAGGAGCTAGTTGATTAACTCTAAACTTATGGCACAATAAACAGTACTAATATTTTGGGATCTTTCTTCAATAATCTTTAATTCTAGTAATCAAGGATCTTTGAAATCATATCAGAAATAAACTTTATTCTTTTGAATAAAGTTGCGTTATTCTTGAATATTTATCTGTAATTAACTTAGATAATTTGAATGGTAACTTAAGATGTTCCTAACAAAAAAACTGAAAATATTACTTGTATCGAAACCTAAGCTTTGGCTACTAATTTTTAGTCTATGTTTGTTCTCTTATAGTAGTCTAAGCTATGCTCAAGAAGCCTCCTCCGAAAAGCAGCAAGATTCTTTGGAAGATAGTTTACCAGCTCCTCCAGAAACTGGATCTCCTGAAGATAGCTTCTCTGCTGGTGGAACAAGAGATAATCATCAGAGAATGAGTTTTTGCGGAGCTAAAGATCAGCAAGTATCTTTTCTTTTAGGTGCTGGCAGTCGTGAAACAACCGTGGAGCGATATCCCTCATTCTGGTTTTATTTACCAGAAGATTTAGAACCATTAGTTCAAATGGAATTTGTCCTTAGAGAGTTAGATACAAATAGAGAGCTATATCGCAGTCAAAAAACATCTGCTCAGAAGGGTATTGTAGGGGTCAAAATCCCACCAAATAAAGGAAATGCCTTATCTCCTCAGATGAATTATCGTTGGGAGTTACTTATTTCTTGTGAAAAGTCTACCCATGCTCTAGATGGTTGGATTAACTTTGTTCCAATGGATTCTAGCTTGCGGGAAGAACTTGCTCTAGTTTCTCAAGAAGAAAAATTTAAAATTTATTGGCAAGAGAATTTGATTTATGATGCTGTTAGTAATTTAGCTATTACTAGGACAGAAACAGATAGTCCATCTTTGGAAAATGCCTGGCAGCAAATGCTATCAGATTTAGGTTGGCAGGATCAGGATCTAGTTGATTCTGAAGTCCCTTCATTATGGTGATTTAGTTTACTTGATATTGAGGATAATTACTCTTTGATCAAGTAATTGATAGAAAGATTGGTATTACTTTGATACGTGTTATGACTCAGTTTGGATCTAAAGTAATGATTTAGCTATTAGTAATTGATTTCGGACTTTGTTTGAGAATCAGTAACTTTCTTCGTGTTTTGTACTGTCTAAAAAAGAGTGGCCTGGACCTAGTTTGATTGCACAGTAGCTATATGCACTTTAGTCTCTACCTATCTTGATTCTGGTTTTTATGTAGAAAGGAGATCGCAAGTAACCCTTCCCTAATTTTGGCTAAGTTCAATAACATTGCCATCTGGATCTTAGTTAATAAAGGCAGCACCATAAAATTTTTCTGCTTTAGCTAAATCCGAGATCAGGATAGCGGTGTGCAAGCAATTGCTTATATTCATTAGATGTTTTTTGAGTTCAATTCTACGCTTAGAACTAATGCATTTTAAATACTTTATTCTGGAGAGAATTCATGAAGGCATCTTTCTACAAGATTAATTATTTCTTGGTCTTCAAAACTAGTTGCTAGAACTTGAACTCGATTTGCAAAGTCATCATAAACATTATCTTTCTCTCTAAGAGAAGACGTGTAGTTTTGTATTTCTTTCATGTTGCCAATTAAAGCTAATTCGTACAAAACTTTTAGCTCATCAATATCAGGAACTTCATAGCTTAGTTCATGTTGAGTAGGTTGCGGCGAAATATCATCTGAGACTATTTGTTGTGGCACTGATGAGTCTTCGTTGTTTTGATAGATCCAGTCTAGGTTTAAAAATCTTTGGATCAAATTGAGTAGATCTTGTTCTCTGATAGGTTTAAATACAAATGAATCAAAAATATCCCTACTATCTGTTAGCTCTAGGCTATTTAAAGTGGTAGCTGAAATCGCAATAACTGGAATTTGTTGTAGTTGTTGAATTTGGCGAATTTCTTGAGTTAATTCAACTCCATTTTTAACTGGCATAATCAAATCAGTTAAGATTAAATCAGGAATGACTTTTTCTACAATCTCAAGTGCTTGAAATGCGTTATCTGCTGTAATAACTTCGAAACCAATTGGTTTTAGCATGTCGCATAACACTTCTAAGTTATGTGGTTTGTCGTCTACTACTAGAAGTTTATAGCGCTTGCCTTGATATCCAATAATTTTATTCGCTAGTGGAGATTCCTCGGGTTTTGCACCTTCGATTACTGGAAGATTAATATTAAAAAAGAAAGTTGAACCTTGATTTAGCTCGCTGGTAACTTCTAACTTGCCGCCCATCATTTCGATTAATTGTCGGCTAATGCTTAATCCCAGCCCCGTTCCTGACTGCCATTTTTGACCAACTACTGCCTGTTCGAAAGGGTCGAATATCAGATCGAGTTTTTCTCTTGAAATGCCAATTCCGGTATCCTTGACTTCGAAATGAAGACTCTGTAATGAACCTTGTGTATCTATTTGCTCAACTGTACTTACTCTCAAGATGACTTGACCATATGATGTGAATTTAATGGCATTACCTATGAGGTTAATCAGTATTTGACGTAAGCGTTTTTCATCAGCCACAACAATAGACGGAAGATCTTTTGAGAATTCTGAGCTAAAAATGATTCCTTTTTGGGTTGCCTGAATGTCAAAAAGACTAACGATGTCTTCTAGAAAATTATGCAGATTTATTGCATTAGGATAGAGTTCTAATTTCTTGGCTTCAATTTTGGAAATATCTAAAATATCATTGATCAGCCTTAGTAAGTGATTGCCACTTTGATTGATGATTTTAATGCCTTTTTTTTGTTGGGTCGTTAAAGTATCGCTTCGTCCTAGAATCTGGGCATATCCTAAGATTCCGTTGAGGGGAGTCCGAAGTTCATGGCTGACATTAGTCAAAAAGTTACTTTTGGCCTGGTTGGCTGCATCAGCAATTTCTTTCGCTTTTTGTAGTTCTTGATGTTGTTGCTTTTGGCGAACTAGCTCTATTTCACGAGCTGCTAATGAATCTTTTACCTGGGTAATTAGTTGATTCAAAGCATTGCCTAATAAGCCAATTTCATCTTCTGTTGTCACATTTGCTTGAATGTCGAAATCAGCTTCAAGTGTAACTTTTCTAGCTACATGAGTAACGTTTTCGATTGGGCTAGCGATCGCTTTACTTGTATATCTTGCCAGTAACATGGCTATACCGATAGATAGGATCATGCTAGTGAGAATAATCCTTCTTTTGATAAATCTAGCTTGAACTAATTCCTGGGTTGCTTTTTGGCTTTGATCTTCTACTAAATTTGAAATGGTAATTAATTCTTCAATAAGACGTTCAAATTTGATGTCAATTGAATTTGCCTGATCGCTTTTGATAGTAGCGAAAACCAGCTCTTTATTATTTATTTTGGCAGCGAGTGCTGTGCTATTACTACTCAAGTCTGACCATAGAGCTTGGATAAGCTGTGAATAGTCTTGGATTGTTGTCTCGTATTCCTGAAATAAACTTTGATAATCTTCAATGTCTGAAGCTAATTGAGGATTAGCTTGTGCAATGCTGTCTAAATCTGACAGAATTTTGTCGATATATTCAACATTTACCTGAAATTTATCCTTCTCATACTGTAACCAAATTAAATTGTCGGATACAGTTAATAATTGCTGCGGGTGGAGACGCAGGATCAAAACATTATTTTCTAGTCTATGTATTAGGTGCTTGTTATGGTCGACTATAGCTAACTTCTCTTGAGCTTTAGTCTGATAATGTTCTCCCACAGACAAACCGCTGATTGCACCTATAGTAGCTATGCTCAGAGTTAATGCATAACCATATCCTATTTTGTGGGCAATTTTAGAATTAGCAATTTTGTGGAGAATTTTCATGGTTTACTGCTCTAAATATTTTGATTGCCCAATTGCTTGATACGTCTGGCGAATCATGTCATAGTCAGAGTCGGTAGCAGGGATTAGACTACCTCCTTTGAATTTTGCTTCAGCAGCGATAATTCCTTCCATTAGCTGATCTTTGTGAGTTACCATTTTGCTTCTCATGCTGTTAATAAATTCTGGGGAAAGATTTCTATTCGCAAGGAAAACATCATTTGGCAGAAGCGCACCTTTGGCAATCATCGGAAAATCATTCTGAGATAGACCAAATTCTTCAAGGTATCTTTCATAGCGATAAATTACCACGCCCCAGGCATCTACTTCCCCCTTTTCCAAAGCTTGTAGTGCTTGTTTCCCATGAGTCTTATCATCGAGAACTATGATTTCGAGATCGGATTGGGGATCTAAACCTGCATCCATTAGTAGCTGCATCGAGCCAAGATGGCTGGCGGTAGAAGCCAAATTAGTAACAGCAATTTTCTTCCCTTTTAGCTGTTCTAAGGATTTGATCCCACTATCAGCACGAACGGCGATCACTGAGCGATAACGTAATCGCGTCAGAGAAACAATGGGAATTGATTTTGTCCGAGAGTTAATGATGACGTATTCAGATGGCCCAGCTAAAACCAAATCGACTTGATTTTGCAAGAGAGCTGGTGTCGCAGCCGTGTAACTACTAACCGGGTAAAACTCAATGTTTGTTTCCAGGACTTCTTGTAGAGAGTTTCTGAACTGTCCATAGTTTTTCTCCAGTCCGTCCAGCCCTGTAACATCGGTAATTGACAAGCGGAGCTTATCTGGCTTGCCAACAGATTTTGCTGTATTTGAAGAGGTTGTAGATATGCTACAGCCGGCTAAAAAGAATAGGGAATTGGCAAGGAAGTTACGCCGTTTCATCAAATTACTCGAAAATTGTACTAAGTGAGGCAAGCCATTATAGTTACACTACAACACTAAGTATTCCCAATATTACTTATAAAATTTCTATATTGTCTTTGCTAAAAGCGAAAAATTCTGAAATGGAAAATTCTTGGGGAGATGATGGACTCTAATTTTTTAGATGCAACAAACTGTTCAAGTGATTTTTAGTTGGATTAAAGGGCTATTTTTTATTTCAAGGCAATGTTTTTTATGGTTTGGTTACAAAAGAGTACTTCTGGATATGTTGATTCTGCTATGAATTTGTATGTTTGACTTCCTATAATTGAGCTATGGAGTTAGAGGAAAAGTTTGGAAATTGTTACTCTTGGCAGCTCCCATTATGTTTTGACTTTGGGATATGACAAAGATCCTAACCAACCTGCTAATAGGGTATATCAACGAGTTGTTGAGTTTTTGCAGGAGCAGTTTGCTAGATAGATGTTTCAGTCGTATTGTGCCGTCAAAAATAGCTAGACCAGGATGTCTATATTGGTTGGTAAGGGGCAAAAAATTATCTACTTACCTAGAGTGTTTGGCGATCGCTTTTAAGCTGGAGCTTCCTGAAACTTACTGCATAATCAAGCATTGGTTATGGCAATTGAACCGAAACCTCTGATTGACAATTGTGGAGCTAATTTCTCAAGAAGCTGGTATCTTTCTCTAACTATCAAGTCTTACTCCCTGTAAGAGCGCTAGTGCTCTACTCCTAGATCGAGGATGATATAGAAAATTGGGTGCTATTTAGTCTTAGAGTTTGTGAGCAACTTCATTGTAGGTTTAATGTATTCCCCTAAAGCTATAAATCACGGAAATAATTCTAAAAAAAAGCTAAAACAAGTCTTGTCTAAGAACCATGACATTCTATGGTAGTAGGGTATAACAAAAAATCTTTTATCTTTGCTAAGCAAGAATCCTGAAGTAGAAATGCACTGAGTTACCTATGGCTGGGTGCTTTAGTTATGAGGGATCAATTTTAATTGCTTAAGACTTGTTGGTCTGTAAAATATAAAATTTTTTAATTTATTTTTAATAATTTCTCTTTTTTTCTTTAAAGCTATGACCTTAGCCGCTTCAAATCATCAAGTCACTTCAATTTGTGCTTATGTTAATGCCTCTAATTCAGTACAGATTGGCAGAATTGCCAACATTCCGAATTGGCATTTTGAACGAGTAATTTTCCCTGGACAGCGTCTTATTTTTGAAGCTCCTGATGCAGGAATTTTGGAAATTTATACTGGTCAGTGGGCAAATGTGATGTTGGCAGAAAAAATAGCTTGTTCCAAAATCAAGATTAATAATTAGCTTTTTCTTAATAATTGACACAAAGTCTAGACTGGAATGCCCCAGAACAGGTAGGATTACCCACTAGATTTAGATTGGGGTGAGGAATCTCAGGTTGTCAAAACTATTAAAAGTCTCCAGCGCGATCGACACACTAACTGAGTGGGTAGGGCGATCCACATACGGTTTAGTTTTGTTGATGGTGTTGGTAGGAGTCTGGAATGTCTTCGGACGCTACATCGGTAAGTTAGTAGGGCAAAATCTTACTTCCAATGCACTTATCGAGATTCAGTGGTACTTATTTGATTTAGTGTTCTTGCTTGGGGCAGCCTACGCATTAAAGCATAATGAGCATGTTCGAGTTGACGTTTTTTATAAAGACTGGTCACCTCGCCGTCGTGCTTGGATAAACTTCCTAGGCACGATGCTATTTTTGCTGCCTTTTTGTGGGTTACTAATTTATTTTTCTTGGGGCAATGTGGTCAACTCCTGGAAAATTTGGGAAGTATCTCCTGATCCTGGTGGATTACCTCGTTACCCGATTAAGTCTTTTGTGATTGTCAGTCTAATTTTTTTGATCCTCCAAGGTATTTCTGAAGCTATCAAAAACTGGGTAGTTATTAGTTCTAGTGACCAGGAGGAGCAGGTATGAGCTACGAATGGTTAGGGCTGGCAATGTTCGCCGGAGCTTTAGTTCTCCTCTCTTTGGGCTATCCTGTCGCATTTTCTCTTGGTGGTGTGGCAATTATTTTTGCCCTGATTGGAGCTGCGATCGGTGAATTTAGTTTCAATTTTTTTAATGCCATGCCCAGCCGTATTTTTGGCATCATGGCGAACTACACTTTGCTAGCAATTCCTTACTTTATTTTTCTAGGCTCGATGCTTGAGAAAACAGGAATTGCCGAAAGACTCCTGGAAACCATGGGAATTCTCTTTGGCAGAATTCGTGGTGGCTTGGCTTTAGCTGTAGTAATAGTAGGGGCCTTGTTAGCCGCTTCTACAGGTGTCGTGGCAGCTACGGTAGTAGCAATGGGTTTGATTTCATTGCCGATTATGTTGCGCTATGGCTACAACAAAGAACTAGCTACTGGAGTCATTGTGGCATCGGGTACTTTGGGTCAAATAATTCCTCCTAGCGTTGTTTTGGTAGTTTTGGGCGATCAGCTAGGGATTTCTGTTGGGGATTTATTTTTAGGCTCTCTAATTCCTGGCTTGTTAATGACAACTGTATTTTGTCTTTATGTCATAATTGTCTCTTGGCTCAAACCAGAGGTTGCTCCTGCTCTACCCCCCGAAGTGCGAAATATTGATCGCAAAGAATTGTTAGCCAGAGTTACCAAAGTCATGTTACCTACTCTGGGACTAATTTTAATCGTTTTGGGAAGTATCTTTTTTGGGATTGCCACCCCCACCGAAGCCGGTGCTGTGGGTTCTTTGGGAGCGATGGCTTTAGCTGCTGCCAGTGGCAAGCTGAACTGGAATGCCTTGAGAGAGGTTTGTGATGCCACCATGCGGATCACGACAATGGTAATTTTTATTTTGCTAGGCTCCACTGCATTTAGTCTAGTGTTCCGTGGCTTACGGGGAGATAGCTTTATGTTCGATCTTCTGGCAAATTTGCCAGGAGGTAAGATCGGCTTTTTGTTAGTTAATATGCTGACAATTTTTGTCTTAGGCTTTTTTATCGACTTTTTTGAGATTGCTTTTATCGTAATTCCGATTTTTGCACCTGTAGCAGAGGCGCTGGGCTTTGACTTAGTTTGGTACGGAGTGATTATTGGTGCTAACTTACAAACATCTTTCCTGACGCCACCTTTTGGTTTTGCTTTATTTTACTTGCGGGGAGTGGCACCTCCAGAAGTTAAAACTGAGGATATTTATCGTGGAGCAATTCCTTTTATTTTGCTTCAGCTACTAGTTTTGGTTTTAATCATAGTCTTTCCACAGCTGGTGCATTTGCCCCTAAATTCTTAGTTCTCACCGAGAACATGTACCACTAACTCTCGCTGGTGACTACGTTGGCGATGTTCCCATAGGTATAGACCCTGCCAAATCCCTAAGACTAATCTGCTATTTGAGATCGGAATTTGCTCGGAAGTTTTTGTGATTGCCGAGCGAATATGAGCTGGCATGTCGTCTGCTCCTTCAGCACTGTGGATATAAGCCATGGCATCTTCTGGAACTAGGTTGGAAAAGAAGTTTTCTAAATCGGTTAGGACATCTGGATCGGCGTTTTCTTGAATAATTAAAGAAGCAGAAGTGTGACGTACGAAAATAGTACATAAACCAGTTGCAATCTGGGACTCGGCAACTGCCTTTTCGACGTATCTAGTGATGTTGTGGAGGGATTTACCTGTGGTTTTGAT
>CAZSEZ010000029.1:0-11490 GCA_964606015.1 uncultured bacterium | reverse complement strand
AAGCTTTTTGGTATTGTTCCATTGTCAATCTTGATGGTTTTGGCGATCGCTTGTTATTCCGTTTGTTGATCTTCTTCAAATACTAGCTAGATTTTTAAGGTGAGAATCAACTTATTTTTGAAGCTTGTCAGACAAGTTTAATTGATTTGGAGATCGCTCAAGTCCATATTTTTAAAGAGCTGCTTTTCCCGTAATATGACTAAATAAGCTAATTCTTAAATTTATTTAGTAAAATGACAGATTCTCAAGCAGTTAATAACGCAGTTGCCAAACTCTATAATACCTATCCTTTTCCTCCCGATCCACTAACTGACGATACCCCTCCTGGCTATAACTGGCGCTGGAATTGGGTCACAGCTTACAACTTTTGTACGGGGCAAAAACCGACTAATTTAGACATTAGAATTCTCGATGCTGGTTGCGGTACTGGCTCGGGAACCGATTATTTGATCCATCTCAATCCTGAAGCAGAAGTTGTTGCGGTAGACATTAGTAAAAAAGCTCTCGAAGTAGCTCAAGAAAGATGTGAGCGCTCTGGAGTAATTGCTAATCATCAAAAGCCGATCTCTTTTCACAATATGCGCTTGGAAGATGCTACTGAGTTACCAGGGCAATTCGACATGATCAATTGTGTTGGGGTATTGCACCACATGCCTGAACCAGAAAAAGGGATCAAAGCCTTAGCTGAAAAGCTAGCTCCTGGAGGAATTTTTCATATCTTTGTTTATGCAGAGCTAGGTCGTTGGGAAATTAGCTTGATGCAAAAAGCGATCGCTTTACTTCAGGGTAATAAAAGAGGTGACTATGTTGATGGGGTCAAAGTTGGTAGGGATATTTTTGCTAATTTGCCCGAACAAAACCGTATTCTCAAACAAGAGAAAGAGCGCTGGTCACTGGAGAATCATCGCGATGAAGCTTTTGCCGATATGTATGTGCATCCTCAAGAGATTGACTATAACGTCGATACTTTATTTGAACTCGTCGAAGCTTCAGGCTTGGAGTTTGTCGGTTTTTCAAATCCTCAGTTTTGGAACTTAGAACGCTTAGTCGGGAAATCTGATGATTTGATGGCCAGAGCAAAAGATCTCAGTCCCCAGGAATACTATCGTTTAGTAGAATTACTCGATCCAAGTTTGACTCATTACGAATTTTTCCTCACCAAACCGCCTCTAACTAAAGAGGATTGGTCTGATGACAGTACTCTACTTAGTGCGATTCCCGAGCGTCATTCTTGTATGGAAGGTTATCCAGGTTTAAACTTTTTCAACTATGACTATCAAATGATCCAGATCTCCGAACAAGAGTTAGCTTTTCTGAAAGACTGCGATAAGAATTCTGCAGCTAAGTTAACTGTTGCGCAACTAATTGAGACTCACGAATTATCTTTGGCTGATATTCGTTCTTTGCAAGCTAGACAATTAATCATCTTAAGTAAGAGCTAACTTAATTGCTACTTCTATAGATGGAACGTTAAAAGCAGTCTTCATGGGCTGCTTTTGCAATTGATACTTTATTATGAGCAATACATTGTCGTAGTTTGTCTAGATTAACCATTATTTAGCGATCGCTTGATTGAAGATCGTTAGGGATTTTTAACTTACACAAACTCACACAAGTACTTAATCCTCACCTGGGCGGGGTCGTAAACGATACTCTCTTGGTTAATTACATTAGAGCCTGGTTTGACATAGGTGCTATCGTGGCCAGGTTTGGGCAGAGCACCCCGATAACTATTTTTAAATGCGTATTCTTTGCCCATAGCAAACTCGCACAGCAACATGTAAACCCGTTGATTACCATCACCTGATTGATTCCAGTAATTAGTGGCATAGTTTAGTGCTTTAGTAGACTGTTCTGAACCGTAGATACCATTACCAAACATTCTTCCCGTACACTGAGTCGCACTAGCTGGCGGAATGATCAGACCTTGCTTGAGGATGCTCAATAAGTTACTAGCTCTAGTCCCGTGCCAATGAAGCTTGACGTTACCGATTTCTGCTGATTTGGCCTCAAAAGCTTGATCCATAGAAGAGATATCAATCTCATAAAGACGACGTAATTTATGAACAGCGGAGAAATGATTGTGATTGATCGTAGATTCGTATAGTTTGCGAATTTGGCGGAAGATTTGCTTTCCTTTAAGAGTGCTCCCAGGAACTCTCGTAATCGAGCATTCAAAAACGCGATCGCAGTCTCTGGGAGGATTTGTTGGTTGCAGTACCGCAGCAGCTAAAGCATTGAGAATTTCCTGTTGTCTTTGGATTTCCTGAGGTTGAAAAAATCTCTGGTAATCAATTTTGTGTCCTAGGTTCTGGGGAATTAATCTGAGATAGTTATTAATTGCGCTTCTAGTTTGACGATTATTGGTTTGTCCTGCTGCAATAATTTGAGCCAAATAGTCTCTAGCTAAAGCGATCGCATCTGGTGTTACCAATCCTAATGGAGTCTTAAAGTTACCTGTATTGACATCGTAGGTAATGTTAGTTTGGCTGGTGATGTTGTGAATATTGACTGCTACTAAATAGCGAATTAATTGTTTTGCTCTTGGATCTTTGCCATGTTCGATTTCTTTGGCTGCGATGGTTTCTAGCTCAGATTCTTTAACTGCAAACTCTATTTGTTTTCCTGGATTGACTAACTGAGCTTCGGTATAGCCCTTACGAATTTTTTGGCGGCGAGTACGGGCTAATTTACTTTGTGCCAATGCTAAGGACTTTAGGGTATAAACCCTCCTTTGAAGTTGATAACCGACTCTGCCCCATTCCACAATTAGAGTGCCATCGTTATAAACGTTGCCTTGCCAGACTTTATTCGAGTTTTGGTCTACCTCAACATAAATTAGGGTACAAGAATCTACCACAGAGGGTTGGCGTGCTGTGTTCATATGTTTGCTATCTAGCTGTTCTAAAAACTTTTGTTGATATATTATTCAACTTTGACTTAAAATTCAACTCAATAATGGGCCTTGAATAAAGTTGAAGGATAAATAGCTGACTCTAATTGGGGTCTTGAGCCCCTGCTTTGGCTTTGGTAATTACCAATTTCGCGATCGCTAAAAACGTTTTAGATTAAAAGATAGATAACTTTCCCCCGCTTTGATTGTTACAATCATTTACAAAGGAATTAAAGTCTCGTCAGATAGTTATGGCTCAATCTACTTTGTCTACTCTCAACCCACCTCAGGAAATAGAAGTACCAGCATATGAAGTACCCAACGATGTAGATAGCGATTTAGAAGAGCCAGATGCCGAATGGCGCTATGATCCAGAGAGAATTGACCGTCAATATCGGTTTCGGATTTTTGCTGTATTGGGCAGAATGCTGGCTATCTTGCTGGCCTTTGGCACTTTTTTGATTGGTGCTTGGTGGAATAAAACTACTGGAGACAACGAAGTCAAAGAACGCAAACGGGCGATTCGCGTTAGGAATATTTTGACCAAGCTGGGGCCAGCCTACATCAAGATTGGTCAGGCTCTCTCCACCAGACCTGATTTAGTCTCACCTATATATCTAGAAGAACTATCAAAGCTCCAGGATCAGATTCCTTCTTTTCCTAATGAGATTGCCTTTCGTTTTATCCAAGAAGAACTAGGCAAAACTCCCGATGAAATTTACGCTCAGATGTCTCCTGAACCGATCGCTGCTGCATCCTTAGGACAGGTTTATCGCGCTAAGCTCAAGACTGGTGAAGAAGTCGCAGTCAAAGTCCAACGCCCTGACTTGATTCGTCGGATTACTCTAGATATTTATATATTGCGCAAGCTAGCTGCTTTTGTCCAAAACAATGTTAAACAAGTACGTTCTAATTTAGTTGCGATCGCAGATGAGCTGGCAGAACGGATTTTTGAAGAAATTAACTATCGCCAAGAAGGACGTAACGCTGAGAAGTTTGGCCAACTTTACGGCTATATTGAAGAGATTTATGTTCCCAAAATCTATTGGGAATATACAGGGCGCAGAGTCCTGACAATGGAGTGGATTTCAGGTACCAAACTAACCGATATCGAGGCAGTCCAGGCTCAAGGTATCGATGCTACTCATTTAGTAGAAGTGGGAGTAGAGTGTTCCCTGCGTCAACTCTTAGAACATGGGTTTTTCCATGCTGACCCCCATCCTGGTAACCTGTTAGCTATGCCTGACGGTCGTTTGGCATATCTCGACTTTGGCATGATGAGTCGGATTAAGCCCTATCAACGTTATGGTTTGATCGAAGCCGTGGTTCATTTAGTCAATCGTGATTTTGACTCTTTGGCAACGGACTACGTCAAATTAGATTTTTTGACTCCTGATACTAATCTCGAACCGATTATTCCTGCTTTAGCCAATGTCTTTGGTAATGCTCTTGGTGCTAGCGTTGCAGAGCTAAACTTCAAAAGCATAACCGATCAGATGTCGGCCATGATGTATGAGTTTCCCTTCAGAGTTCCTGCTTACTATGCATTGATTATTCGCTCGATGGTAACTCTCGAAGGTATTGCGATCGGCATCGAACCAGATTTTAAAGTCCTCAGCAAAGCCTATCCTTATATTGCTAAACGTCTATTGACTGATCCGGCCCCTGAACTCAGAGCATCTCTCAAGGATCTTTTATTCAAGGAAGAAGGTTTCCGTTGGCATCGTCTAGAGAACCTGATGAAAAATGCTAATGACTCTCGCGATTACGACTTTGACAAAATAGTCAACGAAGGTCTGGACTATCTTTTCTCTGAGCGGGGTGAATTTATTCGCGAACGCCTCTCAGATGAAATTGTCAATGCCTTGGATAGTGTCGGCCGTAAAACGTGGTCTAACTTTACTACTTCTTTTCGTCAGCAGGTGGGCTTAGCAGTTCAGGAAAGCAGTTCCCAGGCACAGCAAGATTCTTACGCTATGACTCACTTAAAAAATATCATTGATATCTTGCAACAAACCCCAGGTTTCGACCCAAATCGGATCGCTTCGATCTTACTCAAAATAATTACTAAGCCTGAAACCAGAGAACTCGGACAGTCCGTTGCGGAAAAACTAACCCAGAAAATGGCAGCTAGATTGGTCAGGAGGTTATTTCTCGATACAACCTTACCAGCCTCTCCTGCCTTGAGTGCTAAGTAACTGGTCGACAATTAATTACTAAAAGTTTGAGCTTATTAATTACCCCTGGACTAGTTCTAGGGGTTTTTCTTTTGTTTGATGACAGCCAATAGCAAGATCTCTAACTATTTTGAGGTGAATACCATGTAGAGAGAAATGAAATATGCAAGCATACTACATAAATAGTGTCTGTGATCTAGATCAAGCTCAAACCCTTGGCATTAAAAGAAAAAAGTTTTTTCTGGAGTGATATGTTTTTGGATCTGTGTGGGTAATTTATTAATAGGAAAACGAAAGTTGCCAACAACAACACATACACTTGAATTGAAGGAAAAAGCACAATGAATTCAGTATTTACTGCAAAACTTTTACAAAATCTACGTAACAAAAAAGAAGACAAAGGTTTCACTCTAATCGAACTATTAGTAGTTGTAATCATCATCGGTGTTCTAGCTGCGGTTGCTCTACCTAACCTACTAGGTCAAGTTGGTAAAGCACGTGAAGCTGAAGCGAAAAATGGTGTTGGTTCTATCACTCGTGCTCTCCAAGGTTTCCACTTTGAGGCAAGAAACTTCCCCGCTGCTGCACTTGCAGAGGCTGATTTCCAAGACATCAACAACGTACTTAGCCTATCTTTGGTAAGTGAATTCTATGATTATTCTGTAACTGCGTCTACAAATGATACTGCATATGATAACTCTGCTTTGACTGGTGGTAACGCTGGAACTGGTGCTGACGACTTGAGTGGAGCAGTAACTGCCGATGCTAATAACCCTACTGCTAACGGTATTAGAGAGTTCGCCACGCAAATTGCATTTAATGCTGCTACTGGTAACTATGGTATGGCAGTGTGTCAAGAGAACGGAGTTAACTCTGCTGCTCAGGTTGCTGTTGGCTTGGTTAGTTTCACAGACCCTAGTCTTGCTACATGCGCTAACGGTATCCTACTAAGATAATCTGTCTTAAGTATTATGCTTGCTTAGTTGTATTTCTCAAGCACTGGGTATTCTGCCTAGTGCTTGCTTGTTCAAAGTTAACATTCTGGTGATCGAGTCTAAACTGAATGAATAACTATTTTTTACTCACACAAAATAAGGAAATCGATCAAGGTTTTACCCTTATTGAGTTGCTTGTCACAGTTATTATTGTTGGCATACTTTCAGCTATAAGTATGCCAGTCCTATTTGCCAATATTGGTAAAGCTAGAGAAACTGAAGCTGCCAGTACACTAGGCGCAGTTATTCGTGCCCAACACGCCCATCATTTCCAGTTTGGTGCTTTTGCTGCTGATATGGAAACTCTGCTTGGTCGAACTCCTGATAGTTCTGGCTACTATAGCTATCCAAATCCTAATGTTGCGACAGATGCCCTTGTAAAGCATCAAGCTCTTACTAACGTACCTTGGGATCAGACTTCTCGGAATTATGCAGGTGGTACTTATTTTGATTCAACTAGTGGGATTGTTGAAACTACTATTTGTCGAGCTAGTCAGATTGGCGCAACGGTTGAAGTTGGCAATGCTGCCGCTGATGACTGTACAAATAATGGAGTCAAACTTCGTTAGCCGATACTTTGATTTGTTAATTAGAAAGGTTATTTAAGCAAAATCTTTTAGTAAATAATTGAGTCATGAAAGCTAGTAAATTACTTGCAGGTTTATCTCTATATTTTGTTTGTGGTGTAGGCTTAATAGCTCTACAGAAAAATAGCCTAAAGCAGCAAGAGTTGACTCTGGATAAAGATTATTATCTACAAGAAGAACTAAAACTAGCTAGCATGGCTAAGCTACAGAAAAATTTGCCTAGTTTTGGTTTTGATAATTTGTTAGCTAACTTTGCCTATTTGGATTATGTGCAGTATTTCGGTGATGCCGCAGCTAGGGATGCTACTGGTTATTCGGTAGTGACAGATTACTTTGAGAATATAGTTGATCGTGACCCAAATTTTCTACAGTCTTATTATGTAATGTCAGCTTCTAATTCAATTTTTGCGGCACAGCCAGGTAAAACGGTAGAGCTAATCGATAAAGTATTGAGTAAAGTTGATCGCAATGTACCCCATCATCCTTTTTTACTTTGGAACTATAAAGCTACAGACGAGATTTTATTTTTAGGTGATTTAGAAGCAGCTAAAAAATCTTATGAAACTGCTGCTGAGTGGGCACGTGAATGGGCCACAGCAACAGGTGATGATATCGGTTATGAGATGGCAGACCGCTTTGAGAAAACGGCAGCCTATCTGGCGACTAACCCCGATCCTAAGCAAGCTCAAGTTGGAGCCTGGATGAATATTTTATCAACTACTGGAGATCCCAAAACAGCAAATCATGTCGTAGGTAAGCTTCAAGAATTAGGGGTTAAAATCAGCATTTCTGAAAACGGTAGAGTAATTGTTGAACAGCCCCAAATTAGTAAAAGTTAACGTCGTAGTTTGAGGACGTAATCTCCGGTACCTCCTTGATCGTAGGTATTGACTATCACTGTATAATTGCCATCACTGGGTAGGGTTATCTCTAAGCGAGAGTTACTATTTTGCTCGTTGATGTCATCGTTTTGTTCGATGATATTGCCATTTTTATCCATAACTGCCAAGAAAGTATCAAAATCCTCACTTTCTAGGGAAATAGTAAAGCTATCACCTGCTGTTCCTTCAATCGGATAAGAGTCATAAAAACTCCCATCGTTGGGAATCACTTCATCTCCTTCTTGGAGAGTCCCTGTTTCGATGGTTTCGATCGCTTGGTTAGTAGGACTAGCTTCTGGTAGGACAGAGACTTCTGTTTCAGGTTCGCTATTATCGAGCACAACTTCAGGCGTTTCCGAATCTGCTATTGATGGTTTTTCTGCGGGTTCTTCGGTAGGGGCTGCTATAACGATTTCACTATCTTCTGCCGTTTCGATTGTGGAAACCTCTACACTAGGAGTCGTTTCGACTGTTGGTTCTTCTTGGCTGGCAACACTATTTGTGTTAGAAGTATCGGGTAATACTGTTTCAGTGGGCTGAGCAGCTACTATGACTTCACTCGTTTCATTGGTGTTTGCTGTTACTACTGATTCTGGTGTATTTTCATAAGCGATCGCGCAAACTTGATCGTAAATAGCTATTTCACTACAGACGATTCCGGCTTGTCGATAGTCATCGGTAAAGATTGCTCTACGGTGACGGCGATCAGGGAAACCGTCATCAACAATAAGCTGCATGACAATCCCTTCTGGTGTAACTTTGCCATAGACAAAATACTTATCTTGGTAAGTAATAGATTGATTGTTGACAATAGCACTTACTTGACTTTGAGCAGTCGCCACTAGGGCACTAGCACTGGAAATTGCTGGAAGCTGTGGTTGTCGACGGATAAAAGCGATCGCTTCATCAAGAGCTTTGAGACCACGATTGGTTCTTAGGGGTTTTTCTCCAGGAAATCTCAGTACCATGCCGTCGTAATATTGCCTCTGACTTTCGAGCCAGTCAGCATAAGCTTGGGGATTAGTCCGGGCGCGATTTATTTCCTGAATAACTAAAGCTGCAAGATTTTCTGGTGTTGGGGCTTGGGCTACTGTCTCATCGTTGGTTGTATCTTGAGCAAATGCTTGATTATTTGGTGGTGCGATCGCTAGTGTTCCCAGTATGAGTAATCCAGTTAGCCCTGGGTTAAGTAGGGTTTTAAGACTATATTGCTTGATAAGGTTGGAGCTAACTAACTTAGTCTGAAACATGGGACGAGGGATAGAAGTGAAGGAGAAATCGTTTAGGCGATTATAACTAAAAAAAATTAATCCTAAACTCTTGCTGTAGTTTGAACTAACTGATTCTGTTCACTTCTAACCGAGAAATTGGTTTGCAAGCAATGTTTTTTTCTCAGGAATGCACAAATAGTGGATAACTATTTCTTGCAATATATCTAATCCATATTTTGACCGCTTTTGCTTGCGATTTAGTAAAACTCTGCATTTAAAAGTTTGTTGGTTTTAAGGCAAGATTACGACGTATGAAAAACTCTGTTCTTCCACTTACTTTTGTTTACAGTGTGTCTAGTACTTTATCTCAGGTTGAAAGTATTACTGTATAAGGGGTGTAGCTGTCAAACTTTCTTGCTGATACCTGGAAAATAAAGACTTGATTGCGGAGAGCAAAATCCTATCAGCTAACCTGCTTTGTTTGGCGACAGGTAGAGCCTATTTTATGCTAAAATGCTGGGGTAAAAACTCATTATAAAGACGTTTTTCGGTTAGCACAAGGGTATAGCTGAATTATTCGCCTAATAATGGATTTTTTTGCCAGTTTTTGGAGTTTTTTCCCTTATGACATCTTCCCAGGAAAGGATCATTCCTACCGACCTGAGTAACGAAATGTCTCGCTCCTACCTCGAATATGCAATGAGTGTAATCGTAGGGCGAGCTTTACCAGATGCGCGGGATGGTCTGAAGCCAGTCCATAGACGTATTCTCTACGCCATGTACGAGTTGGGTTTGACCCCAGACAGACCATTTAGGAAATGTGCCCGTGTCGTTGGGGAGGTATTAGGTAAGTATCATCCTCATGGTGATACAGCCGTTTATGATGCTTTGGTCAGGATGGCACAAGATTTTTCGATGCGTAGCCCCTTGATCAATGGCCACGGGAACTTTGGCTCCATTGACAATGACCCCCCAGCTGCAATGCGTTACACGGAGTGTCGCTTGCAGGCTCTTGCAACTAGCTCGCTGTTGCAGGATATCGAGGCAGAAACTGTAGATTTTGCCGATAACTTTGATGGTTCGCAACAAGAGCCTACTGTTTTACCAGCTAGAGTTCCTCAGTTATTGCTGAATGGTTCTTCTGGGATTGCTGTAGGTATGGCAACCAACATTCCTCCTCACAACCTGGGAGAACTGATTGATGGGGTGATTGCGCTCATTGCAGATCCTGAAATCGGCGAAATCGAACTGATGAAGTATATCCCTGGCCCTGACTTCCCTACAGGAGGGCAGATCTTGGGCCGTTCAGGAATCAAGGATGCTTATACTACTGGACGTGGTTCGGTTACGATGCGCGGAGTTGCCGAAATTGAAACGATCCACCCTAGAGGTAGACCTGAGCGCGAAGCGGTAATTATTACGCAATTGCCATATCAGACTAACAAAGCTTCTCTGATTGAGAAGATTGCTGATTTGGTAAATGACAAGCGCCTTGAAGGGATTTCTGATATCAGAGATGAAAGCGATCGCACTGGTATGCGGATTGTCATCGAACTTAAGCGAGATGCGTATCCTCGGGTAGTCCTCAATAATCTCTACAAACAGACTCCTATTCAGTCTAATTTTGGGGCTAATATGCTGGCCTTAGTTGGTGGTGAACCCCAGCTACTGACTATAAAACGCTTTCTGGAAGTATTTATCGATTTTCGTGTCGAAACTATCACTCGACGCACTCAATACAAGCTGCGCAAAGCTGAAGAAAGAGATCATCTCTTACAGGGTTTGTTGATTGCTCTGGGTAGAATCGATGAGGTCATCGAGTTAATCCGTCATGCAGCGGATACTGCTTCGGCCAAACAGGGTTTGATCGATAGTTTTGGTCTTTCTCTGGTACAGGCAGATGCTATTTTGCAAATGCAATTACGTCGTCTAACTGCACTTGAAGCCGAGAAGATAGAAGCAGAACACCAAGAGCTAGAGCGCCAAATCATCGACTTTCGCGATATTTTGGCAAATCGTAGTCGCATCAATGCGATTATCATTGATGAAGTAACCAAAATTAGGGAAGCACATGCTACACCCAGAAGAACAGAAATAGTTCAGGGTGAAGGTGAGTTGTTAGATATCGACTTGATCGCTAACGAACAAGCAGTAATTTTGCTTACCGAACAGGGTTACGTCAAAAGGATGCCTGTGAGTACTTTTGAAGCTCAAAGTAGAGCTACTAGAGGTAAGGCAGCAGCCAAAATCAAAGAAGATGATGGCATCGAACATTTTATTAGTTGCTGTGACCACGATACTGTACTTTTCTTTAGCGATCGCGGAGTAGTTTATTCGATTCCTGCTTATCAGTTACCTTCGGCTTCTCGTACGGCTAGAGGAACCCCTTTAGTGCAGATGTTACCTATTTCTCAGGAAGAAAAAATTACTTCTGTTTTGGCGGTAGTAGAGTTTACCGAGGATGACTATCTAGTAATGCTGACTCAGAACGGGTTTGTCAAAAAAACTGCTCTTTCTGCTTTTAGTAATATTCGCTCCAATGGTTTAATTGCAATTTCTCTTGAAGAAGGAGATCAATTACGTTGGGTTCGTTTGGCTAAAGAAACAGATAGTATTCTGATTGGCTCACGTAGAGGAATGGCAATCCATTTTAAAGCTGATCGTAAACAGTTGCGTCCTTTGGGAAGATCAACTAAAGGTGTTAAATCAATGCGACTCAAAGATGATGATGAGTTAATTAGTATGG
>CAZSEZ010000028.1:19875-25613 GCA_964606015.1 uncultured bacterium | reverse complement strand
ACGTTTAGGAGAAGCTAGGACGGCAATCATAGCGTCAACCCCTAGCAAAGTTCCTTGGTCAAAATCCTGGTTTTTGTAGGCTGGGGTAATTTCTTGGTCAATAATTTTCCGAACTTGGCGAGGGCTCAATTTATTTTCAATGCCTCGACCAGTAATGATCTCAATCCGTCGATCTTCCACAGAAACAAAAAGTAAGACCCCATTATCAGCGGTTGCCTTACCAATCCCCCAATAATTAAATAATTTTATAGCGAAGGTTCTGGGAAAAATATCAGGAGGCGTACTGGGTATAGTGACCACTGCTATTTCAGTACCGTTTTTTTGCTCCAATCGCTCGATCTGCCGATTAATTTCGATTTCAGTTTGGGAGCTTAAAATTTCTGCGCCATCACTTATCCAACCACCGTTAACTTGTCTGGGGTTGGGAACATCTTGAACAGTAGTTGCTTTAGCGATCGCAAGATTCAACAGGACAGTAAAACTGGTCAACCCAAAAACAAAAGTTTTCGAGGCAATGCATACTCTGGTAGACATCAACATAATAGAGACAAGACAAAAAAGACAAGAAAGCACAGATTCAGTGGCTAGGAAATTAGCCTAAATCCCTACTCCTTGTTCTTTCATCAAACTACTTATGTCAAGTAGCGGACGCCAAAATAAAGAAATCCTACTAGAGTGACGTTAGCGAGAAATCAGCATTTTGAGTCCCAGACCTAACAAAGAAACTCCAAAAGCCCGCTTTAACCAAATCTCAGGCAAATTGACAGCAAATTTGGCCCCAACTAGTCCACCGACGAAAAAGCCGAGAAAAATGAGACAGGCGACTTTAATGTTGACATCTCCTTCCTGGTAATACGTCCAAGCAGCTAATAAGCTAACAGGAGGTACCAACAAAGCGAGGGTAGTACCCTGAGCACTGTGCTGAGTAAAGCCAAATAGGTATACTAAGGCAGGGGTCAATAAGACACCACCACCGATCCCAATTAGACCACTAACAACTCCTGTAATTAAGCCTAAAATCAAATACAGACCAACTTCCATCTATTACTTGCTCCTTGGATCGTCGAATACCAGATTGAACCTGAAAATAGTACTTTTTTTATAAAATCTTTATGATTTTGATTTTATCACCTTCTTTAATAAATTTAATAAACCAAAATCAAGTAATTTATGAGCCATTCAACCGAGTCAATCTCTTTTCCTAACGCGATCGCCGAAACTCAAGATTTACTAGTCAAAATCAGTGCCCAGCAACTAAGTGAACAAGAAATCACTAATGCGATCGCCAACTTAGTCAAGACACAACCAGGGGCACGAGGTTTTTTTGTAGGTTATTTGACAGGAGATTGCCCACTAGCAGATAGCCCTAGTTCTGGAGTGGTAGCAGGTCTGGAATCTGCACCAGGTGTGGTCAGTGATTTACTGGTAAAAAACGTTGCGATGTCTACTGCCATGAGACTAACCCACGAACGAAATGCCGATACAGAGGCCGCAGGTGGCTCAGTAAAAGTAACAGACCGCAGCATCAAACTGATCGAACTGTTACAGATCCCCCAACTAAAGCAAGAATTAGACGAGTTAGCGTCTACTATTGAGCAAGGAAAGGGTAAATACCAAGGTTTTTTGACTCGTTGGGGTTATGACCAAGAACAAAAGCAAACAATTTTGGCAACCGTTTCTCAATTGAAACTGCAAGCATAAACTTAGTTGTATGAGTACTGACATCACAACCCCAACTCAAGTAGAGACAGAAATAGTTGAGCTAGACCCCAGTTTCAATTTGGCGATCGCATTTATCGGCTTAGGCCTCACTCTTGTTTGGATAAGTAAGGTTGCCGGGGGAGTAGCCACCTTACTGGGTCTGTTTTTACTGGTCCAAACTTTTCGCATTCACTTGAAGTTCAGTGATACAGCATTAGCTGTTTACAACGGCGATCGTTTAATTCGCTCTTTTCCTTATAAAGACTGGTCAAACTATCGAATATTTTGGCAGCCAGTACCAATCTTGTTCTATTTCCGCGAGGTTAATAGCATTCATTTTTTACCAATACTATTCGACCCAAAGACTTTAGCCACTTGTTTGGAAAAGTACTGTCCGCGAATTTGAGTCCTAAATCGTTAAACTAGAGCAGTCAAACTCTAGTCTAATTAGTTTAGATTTATCTCCAATAACTTTCTGACAACAACTTTAACTGACTGAATTGATGAATTCTGACAACCCACAACAACCTCAAAATAGTTATCCCAAACGCTTCGAGGATCATGATGACATCAGCGTGAGCTATGAAGAAATTTCTCCTGAAGAACAATCCCGCCTCAAGCAGGAAGTAAAATCTCAGGAATCATCAGCAGGGGGTTCGGAGTCTCTTACAGACATGTGGTCTATGGAGAAATCAGAATCACTTCCAGATAAAGAGGTGGAGTGGCAGGAGACAACAGCTTCTCAGAGTAGCCCTCCTACAAATGACCAGGCACAAAAACAAAGTCAGCAACAAGATCCCGAACCAAATTTAGCTAATTCTCTATCTAGTGACCCAGAACTAGCTAACCCCACACTCACAGAAGATAATTTGGATCTAGATCTAGGACTAACTAACAATGAGTCACAGTCTGAGCCACAAGATTTGGCCCAGGATAATCCCATAGCAGAGATAACAGCCCCGGATCAGGAAGAAATCCCAGAAAGTGATGACTCGCCAGACAAAAATATGGATCTAGATGCCATCTCAGATATGGGAGAAGATATCGGAGATCTGGATAATCTGTTAAATGATGGAGCACGTTCTTTGTTAGAGGAACCAGACAGCCCAGAAGAACTGCCATCTGAGTCAGAAGAGAAGGCACCTGCCACATCTTCTGTTGCATCTAAGTCTCCTGAACTAATAGCTGCAGGCTGGTTGGATGATATTGAGCAAATTGAACAAAAGGCCAAAGCTCAACAGTCTAGCCCAGAGTCTAATCAAACAAAAGTTGACTTAAACCAAGAAATAGCTGAACTTAAAGTAGAGAAAACAAATCTAATTGCCGAGATTCAAGATTTAAAAAGACAAAAAGAACTCGCGATCGCAGAACAAACTGAAGCGGTTAACCTCAACTTGGCACAGATGATTCAGGAGGGAACAAGAGAGCTTAGAGAGCAGAAAAACCGCCTGTTCATGGATATCGAGAAATTAGAACGTCGTAGACAAAGAATTGACAAAGAAATGCGCGAGACTTTTGCAGGAAGTTCTCAGGACTTAGCCATGCGCATTCAAGGCTTCAAAAAGTATCTGGTTGGTAGCTTACAGGATCTTTCGACCGCAGCAGAAAAACTGGAGCTACCACAAGCTCAACCCCCGCAAAGACCTACCAGAGAACCCAGACAAGATCGCGAACCGATAAAAAATCGAGGAGGTCGTCCTGCCCAAGACCCAAGAGCATTCCGTCAAGAGCGACCCTACAATTCATCAGAAGGAAGAAGACCCGACGAATTCAAAGGCGGATTCAGAGATGAACCACGAAGCTCGAACAGAAGACCCCGTCAAAACCGTAGAGAGGAGGCTCCAGTCTCTCAAACTAAATTTGGAGACCAAGCGTTCGATGATAAAAACAGACGCATTCGTCAGCTTCTAGAACAATACCGTACTAGACCAGACTACTATGGTGCTCCATGGCAGCTCAGACGAACCTTTGAATCAGTTCACTCGGAGAGGGTTCAAGAATGGTTCTTTGGTCAGGGAGGTAGAGGTACTATCAAAGGGATGGGTTCGCGCTTACAAAATATCCTAGTTGCTTCGGCAATTATTTCTGTTTCTCATCAGCTATATCGCGATCGCTGCCGAATCCTCGTCTTAGTAGATAGCCCGGAAAAATTAGGGGAATGGCGTAGAGGCTTATGTGATTGTTTGGGTATTTCTCGTAATGATTTTGGTCCCAACAGAGGCATCGATCTTTTTGACTCAGCAGATGTTTTGGTACAAAGAGCAGAACGCTTAATCGATGATAAGTTGATGCCTTTAGTGGTAATTGATGAAGCTGAAGGCTTAGTCAATCTTGGCTTACTGAAGTTTCCTCTCTGGTTGGCCTTCTCTGAAAAACCTCAACAGCGAAATTCTGGCTATTCTTACTAAGCCAAGAGAAATAGGCGACATAAATTGATTGTCGCCTCAAAGCTTTCATTGAAAAGCATTTAATGAATCTAATTTATTAGTACTAGGTGGCTGTCGATAGATTTTCTCGTTACTGCAACTACGGCCCACAACAGAATCAATCCACATCCTTCAGATTTTGGATGGATTAATTGCTTGTTTCGACATTAGTACTTTTAGTAGAAATTTTAGCTATTTGCTAGCTGGCTTTGCCATTAACCAAAGACTTGTCTTCACCCTTGGCGTAGATTTTTTCTAATCGCATAACTTGCTTCGCTTTTGTGGACAAAGCACTACGATCCAAAAAGTTGGTGATCAAAGCGTCAAACGAAAATAAACCTGCACCATTAACCAAGAAAAATAAAAAACACGCAGCATAAATTGCCGAAAGTTCTAGATAAGCCAGACTCAAACCTGCAACTTTGAGATGATGATACATCGCTACAAGCATAGTCATAAATAAGCCCAATGCAGCAGGACGTGTAAGTAGACCAAAAGCAACTAAAGGGGCCCCTATTAGCTCGGTATATGCAGCAACATAACTAAAAAAGATCGGAAAAGGCAAACCGATAAAAGCTACATAAGCTTGAGCAAAACTTTCAATGTTAGCAAGCTTATCCAAGCCATTGTGAATCATCATTACACCAACCACTAGGCGCAAGATTGCCCAGACAGTCTGATTAGCAATATTAGGTTGTGTATTCGGCTTGAATACCAAATTAGCAAAAGATTTCGTGTACATAAGAACGATAATTCCTGAAAATAATTAATTCAAAAACCGACATCTAAACTCTGATACCAAGCCAAAACTGGTGAGTGAAAATAGTTCAACTAAATATTTTTTAATTTATCAGAGCTCATTTCTCAGATAAATCGGTTCTTACTTACAATCTAGCGCAATAAAATAAATAAAAGTAAAGATAATTTAATTTATCTATCCAAAGTGTCCCTAACATCTCTGAACTACTAGCGGAAATTCTTACTTCACAATTAAAACAACTGCTCCGAACAAAATAAGAAAACTCTAGAATAAGAGAAATTGCAAAAAAATATTAAAAAATGTTTTCCCCAAGTAATATTTTAAAAAAATCCCGATACTTAGCGCTAATAGCCATTATTCCTGGTTGCAGTTTACTCAATACAACATTCAGTAGCGAAGCAAAGCCAACACTTCCACCAATGGGGACTTCGGGACGTTTGGAAACTACGAAATATCTTGGAGAAGCACAGGTTCCAGCAAAGGCAATCGCAGTAACTCCCTATATTCGAGTAGACCAATTTGGCTATCGACCCCAAGATCCCAAAATAGCTGTAATTAGCGATCCACAACACGGATTCAACTCTGGAGATTACTACAATCCAGGCCAAACAATTGAAATCAGAAGATGGCAAGACAGTAGCACAGTAAAGACTGCAACGCCTCAAGCTTGGAATCAAGGTCAAGTTCAGTCTTCCTCCGGCGATCGCGGATGGTGGGTAGATTTTTCTGAGATTACGGAATCAGGTCACTACTATCTTTATGACCCCACCACAAAAAAACGCTCTCATCCTTTCTTAATCGATTCAGAAGTTTACTATCCGATCCTCAAAGCAGCAGTTAGAACTTTTTAT
>CAZSEZ010000028.1:0-19865 GCA_964606015.1 uncultured bacterium | reverse complement strand
CAACCGTAGTAACTTTGCCAAAGAATATCCTTATGCAGATAAACGCTGGGTAGACAAAGCGAGCTTTTTGGGGCGCAAGCAAGATCTTGAAGCACGCTATGTCAACGACAAAAAAAATTCCAATCTCAAGAGAGATCTATCTGGCGGTTGGTGGGATGCAGGTGACACAAATAAATATGTAACCTTTACGTCGGAAGTAATTCATCAACTAGTAGATGCTTATCAGCGTAATCCCAAGGTCTTTACTGACGATTTTAATTTACCCGAATCTGGCAACGGAATCCCTGATCTGATTGATGAGATCAAGTATGAAATTGATTGGATCAAAAAAATGCAAGAGGCCGATGGTGGAGTCCTACTAAAAGTCGGGACCATTGATTACAAAGGATTTACCCCTAAGAGTCGCGATCCTCGCCCTCGCTACTACGTAGGAAAATGTTCTTCTTCAACTATTGTCGCTGCGGGACATTTTGCCAGGGCTGCTAGCCTCTACAAAGAATTTCCTCAGTTACAATCAGAAATTCCCGACCTAACTCAAAGGGCTCAACAAGCGTGGCAATGGTATCACGCAAATCCTAAACGGGACGATTGCGACACTCAAGAAGTGAAGTCAGGCGATGCAGATCGTCCGCTAGAAATCCAGCAAGGGGATGCTGTAGTAGCAGCAATCTATCTTTATGCCCTTACAGGAGATGCTGAATATCACGACTATATCAAACAAAACTATCGACAAACTAAACCGTTTAATGGCGATCGCATATCTGGTTATTCACCTCACCACGGCGATGCCTTGATGTTTTACACCACTTTGACAAACAAAGATCCCCAATTAGCAAAGACAATTCTCGATAAAAAAATCACAGAAGCTAAGTCAGATCGCGAGTTTTATGGATTTTACCCAGAAAAAGATTTGTATCGTTCTTTTTTAACCAGTAGTGCTTATCACTGGGGGAGCAATAGTATTCGCGCGAGCCGTGGCTCCTCTAATTATGATGTAGTGTTCTATGATTTACTCCCTGGTCTAGAACAAAGCTATGAAGCCGCTGCCCTGAATACTGTGCACTACTTTCACGGGGTGAATCCCTTGGGAATGGTCTATCTAACCAACATGTACGACTATGGTGCAGAAAGTTCTGCCAATGAAATTCACCATGAATGGTACGCAGATAATTCTCCTTGGGATAGTGCAATCAAATCCCCAAGAGGACCCGCACCAGGCTATATCGTAGGAGGCCCTAACCAAAACTACACAGGTAACTACCAGAGGCTAAAAAATCAGCCCCCACAAAAGATGTATGCAGATTGGAACAGTGCTTCTAATAACGATAAATCTTGGGAAATTACCGAACCCGCAATTTACTATCAGTCAGCCTACATTAAGTTATTAGCTCATTTTGTCGAATAGTTAGATTTAAATGAACTGCTCCTCGACCGAGAGAAATCCCTAAGCGTATACGGTTGGTAATCATTCACCAGCCTCTCATAACTCATAATTTTTAGTTAAGTTCAGAAAAACGCTCAATTAATGATCTATCGATGCTAAAAAAGCGCACCCAAATACTCTAGGTGCCAGTCAGAGACTATACTGGCTAGCTTATCGCGATCGCTTAGGTTTTCAACATAAGGCATAGTCCCTAGAATTCTGGTCTGAGTCAAAGACTCGATCAGATCCTGAGGAGCAAGCTGATTTTGTTGAGTAAGATCCGTTGCCTCAGTACAACTCAAAACAATCCCTTGAAGATTAATATTGAGGCTACGGGCCAAAGCAACATTAGCCACAGCCTGAGCGATCGCACCAAGAGCTATGGGAACCACTAACAAAGTTGGTAAACGCCATTGAGCTGCGATATCAGCAACAGTAAGCTCACTAGTCACAGGAGAACCTAACCCACCTAAGGCTTCTACCAAAACACATTCCTTGCTTTGCTGTAATCTAGTCAATTCTTGCCAAACTATTTTGAGATCGATTATTTTATCTTCCAGAGCAGCAGCCACTGGAGGAGCCAAAGGAGCAGTAAAGTGTAGCGGGGTAACCACTTCTATTTGAGCATCAGCAGCAAATAGTTCTTGATATAGCTCGCGATCGCCAATACCAGTCTGCATTAACTTCAAAATCCCTAGCTCAGAGGTAGAGTGATACCGCTGATAGTAGGTAGCCAAAGCCGTTGTGACATAAGTCTTACCTACATCGGTATTAGTCCCGACAATTAAAAGGGATTTGCTCATAAGTTTATTTGCTGAATATCGCTCTATTGCGATTGGAATTATAGATTATTTTTGACTACATCAGCTCAGGCATTTTACTAAGTGGAATTTATAGTTTGTATTAATAAGTCACATTCTTTTTTAAAGACTGCATCAAGTTTAGCTAGAGTGGTCAGCAAACCAGTATTAATTATAAAGAGTACCAAGAATTACTCAAATGCAGATATAGAAAGCATTTCACAAAAAAACAAGGTGCCTAAAAACCAGAAAATACCGCATTTATTTTAATAACATTTGTACGTAGTAAATGCTAAGATTTGCCTGAACTAAATATTTAGATTCTCGTTGTGAGCCAAACAAAAACACTAACGTTCCAGTCACTAGCGCAGCCCACTGTGTTATCTGACTCTAACCGTCTTCGTCTGTTTGCAGGTTCGGCAAATATTCCTCTAGCACAAGAGGTTGCTCGATATCTGGGAATCGATCTAGGGCCAATGATCCGCAAGCGTTTTGCAGATGGAGAACTTTACGTTCAGATCCAGGAGTCAATTCGTGGTGCAGATGTTTATCTAATCCAGCCTACTTGTCGCTCTGTTAACGATAATTTGATGGAGTTGATGATTCTAATTGATGCTTGTCGCCGAGCTTCTGCCAGACAGATAACTGCTGTAATTCCCTATTACGGCTATGCTAGAGCAGATCGCAAAACTGCTGGTAGAGAATCAATCACAGCGAAACTGGTAGCCAATCTGGTTGTTGAGGCAGGAGCAAGTCGTGTTTTGGCAATGGATTTACACTCTGCTCAAATCCAAGGCTATTTTGATATTCCATTGGATCATGTTTATGGCTCGCCTGAAATCCTTAGCTACTTATCAAGTAAGAAGTTAGACGACATAGTCGTTGTCTCTCCTGATGTTGGCGGTGTTGCCAGAGCTAGAGCCTTTGCTAAGAAACTCAACGATGCTCCGTTAGCGATTATTGATAAGCGACGTCAGGCTCACAATGTAGCAGAAGTAATGAATGTTATTGGTGATGTAGCCGGCAAAACAGCCATTTTAGTTGATGACATGATAGACACTGCAGGAACCCTGCTTGAAGGGGGCAGGCTACTAAAGAAAGAAGGAGCCAAAGCAATCTATGCCTGTGCAACTCATGCGGTCTTTTCAGAACCTGCGGTATCCCGTCTCTCTAGCGGTGTATTTGAAGAGGTTATTGTTACTAATACAATCCCCTTACCAGAAGAAAAACAGTTCCCTCAACTAACAGTACTCTCAGTAGCCAACTTGATCGGAGAGGCGATCTGGCGTATTCATGAAGATAGTTCAGTAAGCTCGATGTTCCGCTAGAACTTGAACTTAACAACAAAAATATCTGTTGATTTAATTGATTTTAAATTAGTAACTTAGGGTAAATGGTATGGAGTGATTAGCTCTTACTTTTTATCCTTTTGTTTTGCTCCACAATAAAGACTGAATTTCTTGATTACTTTGAGGATAAATCGGTGCTTCATCGATAGCCCCTAAGCGATCTAATGGCCAAAAACGGACTACAGCCCTACCAATTAGGTTTTTACGGGGGACAAAACCCCAATAGTGAGAGTCATAACTGTTATTACGATTGTCTCCAAGCACCAGATATTGCTCTGGAGAAACTTCTACAGGCCCATACTTATAGTCTGGAGATTCATCAATATATTTTTCTCTGAGAGCCTCCCCGTTCACATAAACTTTACCACCTCTAACTTCTACGGTTTCACCTGGTAAGCCAATTACTCGCTTGATAAAAGCATCCTTAAAATTTTGCTCTCTAAGAGTATCCGTAGGCGAAAAAACAACAACATCACCTCTTTGAGGAGTCCGAAAGCGATAACTAATCTTTTCGATAATCAAGCGATCATTAATCTCCAGAGTAGGCTCCATGGAGGAAGAAGGAATGTATCTGGCTTCTGCCACCAAAGTCCTTATCCCGATCGCCAGGATGAATGCAGTAGCCAAGGTTTTGGCAATTTCAACTACAGGATTTTCTTCTGGTTGAACTTGTTGAGTTTTGAGATTTAGTTGTTCATCATTTTTGGTCACCAGCAAATGCCCTCCAATACTTCATTTTTGATTCAGCAATTTTGATGGAGCAAGCTTAAATTGTGCTCCTAGATCGTAGGTAACTTTCTGCTTGGAGATGTCAGCGTCTAAAACGGCAAGATTATGCAGATTGCCCCTGAAATTATACCCAGCGAAGAAGCTGATATTGTCGACGCTAGGAGTATTAGTTTTGTTGCCTGAAGTTATCACCCTCAAATTTACTCAAATTCACTTTCGTCAGTCAAAACCAGGACAAGGATAGGAAGTTATCTTACTTCTAGTGCCCACAACGAAATCTTTGGCGACAGCTATTCTAGAAGATAAGTTACAGCTTACAGCTAACAGATGTCTAGTTATTGGTTAATTATGACTTTTTTACAGGGGTAACCGCAGCTAATTACTAAAGGCTGATCAATTTACAGAAAAGCCAGCTCACCTCTCAATTCAAAATTCTCAGAGCGATTCCCGCTTCTAGCGTGGCTTTGTCTGAGTTAAAAAAAATGGGCTAAGATGCAGGCTACTTAGTACCAGGCATTGAGAACACTTATAAATCCGAAAAAACCTTAAACATTGAAGAACAGAAAACAGGTCACACTACTGACTATCTGGTTGATTTTAGGATCACTTTTACGCTTTGGTGCATTGGCAACTAAACCTCCTTGGGCTGATGAGTGGGCAACTTTAGTCTTTAGCTTAGGTAATAGTTTTCTAAGCATACCTTTGGATCAAGCGATTAATTTTGCCACTTTAATGCAACCCTTACAGGTTCCTGAAACTCTACAAGTAGGGGCAGTCATCAGTAATCTTCTGACAGAAAGTACCCATCCTCCTGTTTATTTTGTACTGACTCATTTGTGGTTAAAGTTATTTCCTAATGTAGGGATAGTTTCGGTCGGTTTAGCTCGTTCTCTAAGTGTTTTGTTCGGTATTGCCGGAATTGTGGTGATTTTTTTCCTAGCCAAACAAATTACAAATTCTCAGCTATGCGCTCAGTTAGCAGCAATGTTAATGGCGATTTCACCCTATGGAGTTTATTTAGCACAAGAGGTCAGACACTATACGTTTGTCATTTTGTTGGTCATGGCATCTATCAGCTGTCTCGGCGGTGCAATTCATCGGATACATACCAAGCAGAAAATTCCCCATGCTCTGGTTCTAATCTGGATTGTAGTCAATAGTTTAGGAGTAGCAACTCACTATTTTTTTGCTTTAGGACTAGTGGCTCAAGTACTTATCTTAGTTGGTCTCCTATTAGAAGATGTCAAGCAAAAAACTTTTTCTCTTAGAGCAGGTTCACCGTGGAAGAGTATTGCGATCGCAATTATTGGCACCATAGCAGGTTGCCTAGTCTGGCTTTGGACTTGGCTACAGATCCCAGAAAATCAACTCACTGACTGGACAAAACAAAGTATTACTTGGGGCTGGGAAATATTTGAGCCAATCGGCAGAATTTTGGGCTGGCTAACCACAATGGTGATGCTATTACCAATCGAAGGAACTGCCCCATGGCTAACTATTATTTCGGTACTAATAGTTCTTGGTTTGACAATTTGGCTTACTATTCAGGGGATCAAATACAGGCAAAATACAGAACAGAATTTAACTCAACAAATTTCCTTCAACTATGTAACTTTGGCCTTAGCTCTTATCCTTAGTATTGCTTACTTTGGAAATCGCGATTTAACTTTAGCAGCTCGGTTTCAATTCTTTTATTTCCCCTTATTTCTAATTGTTGTTGCTAGTATTTTGACCTGGAGCTGGCAAACCAAGACAAGAGCCGGAAAAAGTTTAGTTTTATCAGTTATCACGATTGCCTTTTGTGGTTCATTGACTGTAATTACCAACTATGGGTACCAAAAACCAGACCGTGCCGATCTAGTTGTCCCAGTAGTAGCCGAGGCTCAAAGCCTAGAACCCCAGATTCCCGTAGTTATGGCAATTGTTCACAAGCATCACGAACAAACCGGAGAAATGATGTCGATCGCTTGGGAATGGCTCAGAAAGATCGACCCCCAAATTCCTCAACCGCAAGTACTCATGCTCCACAAAAAACCCGACATACAGGAGCAAGCAATCACCGAAAAGTTTGCTCAACAGCTCGACACTTTCCCCAGACCCTTAAATGTTTGGGTGGTAAATTTTTCTGCTCCGACTGGCTTAGAAGGCCAAAATTGCCAAGCAGATTTGGCTTACAAAAGAAAGGTTGCTGGTTATCGGTTTCGCCTTTATCACTGCACCTAATTATTGATAAAGATAAATTCAGTAAAAATAACCCAAAAAAATAGACTACTCAAATCTGATTTGATAATCAGACTCTAGATAGAGACTCCTGATCAACAAAGTTTCAAGTTAGCTCTTTACCACAATCTAAAAAAAACGTAAACCAAAAGGTAAAGATGCGTTGATTCGCCTATTACTCAAGGCTACCAGGATGATATTCTACGGATTACTGTCTCTAACACTTTTAGAGAAAATACCTCATAAATTTTTCTACTTTTGCAATATTTCTAAGGCATTATGACTACTTTTAAGGATGTAACCGATAAAGACCGTGCTGGAGCGCCACCAGAGGATTCTCGCGATCGCATAAGCAAGTTTATGCAGCAATTTCAAGATGAGGTTTGCTCTGGTCTAGAAACTCTAGATGGCACTGGCAAATTCCAGGAGGAAAGTTGGCAACGACCAGAAGGTGGCGGTGGTCGCTCTCGTGTGCTCAAAGAAGGGACAGTCTTTGAACAAGGTGGGGTTAACTTCTCTGAAGTTTGGGGCAAAAACTTACCCCCATCGATCCTCAAGCAAAGACCGGAAGCAGAGGGACACGAGTTTTATGCGACAGGAACCTCCATGGTGCTACATCCTCGTAATCCTTACATTCCTACAGTCCATCTCAACTATCGCTACTTTGAGGCAGGGCCAGTCTGGTGGTTCGGAGGTGGTGCCGATCTAACTCCTTATTATCCTTTTGCTGAAGATGCGGCTCATTTTCACCGTACCTACAAAGCAGCTTGTGATAAACATCATCAAGAGTACTACAACGTCTTTAAACGCTGGTGTGATGAGTATTTCTATCTCAAGCACCGTCAAGAAACTAGAGGTGTTGGTGGCCTATTTTTTGATTATCAAGATGGTAGAGGCAAACTCTACAGAGGCTTTAATCCCGAAGGCAAAGCAGCAGAACATAGCAATCAGGTTGGCGAAGTAACACCTCGTAGCTGGGAAGAGTTATTTAGCTTTGTCCAAGATTGTGCCCGTTCTTTTTTACCAGCATACGTCCCCATCGCAGAAAAACGAAAAGATACCGAATACGGAGAAAAACAACGTAACTTCCAGCTCTACCGTCGTGGACGCTATGTAGAATTCAACCTGGTATACGACAGAGGAACTATTTTCGGGCTACAAACTAACGGAAGAACCGAATCAATTTTGATGTCTTTACCTCCTCTAGTGCGTTGGGAATACGGCTATACTCCAGAACCAGGGACACCAGAAGCTGAGTTATACAATACTTTTCTGAAGCCTCAAGACTGGGCAAACTGGAACAAATAAAATAGCGGATAGACTTTAATCCTGCTCAACTTGGAAATTCAGTTTAGTCAAGGTCTGGCATCAATTGCAACACGCCTAAACCAATTTCCTCGCCTGCGATCGCTCTTGTCTCAAATACCGCCAACATATCTTTGGGTTTAGGATTTCCCTTGCTGGCTCCTGTAACTCCCATCGTGATAATTAGACCGCAATAGCCAGAGATGTCAGCACAGGTTTGCTGCCATTTTGTGAGCGCACTACTCTGCCGAGTGTTAGTCCGAAAATACTCCGCAAAGAGATAAAGAGCTTGATCTTCTGTTTGTAATAGACCTAGGTCATAACCTTCATCTGTAAAGGGGTCACGACCTGGGTTAAAGCAAATTCCTTTTAAGCCCCCTGCTGCTCGGATTTTTTCAATCATGGCCATTGCTTTAGGACGCGAAGTCTGCACTAAGATGCTTGGTAAACCTCTACCATTTGGATCAATTGTTTGCGCTTGATAATAAGTTTTGGATTGTTGCTTGAGAGAATCAAGCAGACTCCAAGACACTTGCCCCATCGTTACCAGAGAACCATCAGGAATAAAATCTTCATGAATGGTTAGACTAGATTCTTCAGCTAAATCCTGGGGTAAATTATCTCGATCCATAGCGAGCAATTCATCCGTCAGTTCTGGCGCAGTAGCAACTTTGATTGTTACGGTCTTTTTGTCATCAAAAGGCTCTGGCAAACTAATTTGGAATTTTGTTTGAATTGTTGGGATTTTCTCACGTGCCAACTCAGAACGATGAGCCTGGCTAAAACGATGAATCGCCTCTAGCGTAAAATAAACAATTTCTGCTTCTGCTTCATCTAAAGTAGCTCTCATCCCCTCTAGGGGATGCAAACTCCCAAATAAAGGTTCGATAGCGTCTAATTCGGTAACCTCCCATTCTGCTGACTCTGCTTCAATTTCATAATTGAGAAACCAACAATCCTGTGCCAAAAAGGCTTGTTCTAAGACTTCGCTACTGCTTTCAGAAATTGCTGCAATCCTAAACTGTTTCAGAGACTCTAAAGAACGATAGAGTAATACCCCATACTCTGCGGACATCATACCCATCACACAGATATAAATACGATCAAAGGTAAAATCTTCAATCTCGACCGTAAGGATATCGCTATCAGCCAAAATCTCCCAAGCACCGTCTTGCCAAATATCGAGAGCAACACTTTCTAGAAGCCCTGCATACTTTTCTGGTAACAGAGGAGACTGCTGCAAGTTCATAGCTTCAAAACCACGGAACAGCTCGTCTATTAGGGGTAATTCTGCTGCATACTCAATTTTGATGCCTAAATCTTGTAAAGCTCCTCGTAGAAAAAATTGGAGTTCGCGATCGCGAATGATAATCTTACTTGGCCTAGCAGGTTGAGCAGGGTGATGAGGAGACTCGATCGCTTTGAGCAACGCTCTCACTACGGCTTCGTGTCCAACATTAGTCGACACCATGTCCATGACCCGCACAGCACCTTCTGAGCCATCGACCCACATGATACATTCTTCGCTAACGCCAAGATCCGATTCTACCAGAGCCGCGATTGTACCCAAGCAACGACGGTCTCCTTCCCAAACAGCAGTACTCTGCGGGATTTTTTTGAGTCTACTTTTAGTAGTTGGAGGAAGAGCGTTCATAAAGTAAGAATCAGAAGTTTAAAGTCTCAATTACTGGGCAGTTGACGAGATTTTTGTTGCTAAGAATTTCTTTTGCAGTAAACCATATTCTATACCTTCGACCACTGCCTGATAAGAAGCATCGAGAATATTGCTCGATACACCAATAGTTGTCCAGGACTGACTACCATCACTAGACTCAGCTAAAACACGAATTGGCGCCGAGGTTCCTTTGGTTCCGTCAAGAATGCGCACTTTATAATCTGTCAGTCGAAATCCTGCTATTTCGGGATAAAACCGAGTCAAAGCTTTTCGCAAAGCTTTATCTAGTGCTGATACTGCGCCATTTTCTTCTGCTATTTCCAGAAGATTTTGTCCTTCCACCGTCACCTTGACTGTCGCGATCGCACTGCTATTAGGCTCGTTATTCCGAGCAGCAAGATCGCAATGAACTTGTAAACCTTGTAACTCGAAGAAAACAGGCCTCTCTTTCATCAAACTTCGCATCATCAATTCAAAGCTAGCTTCTGCGGCCTCAAACTGATATCCCTGATTTTCTAATTCTTTTAACCTAGCTAAAACTGTCCGAGTGAGGGGATCCGCTTTAGTAAGTTTGATTCCAAATTTAGCCGCATAATGAATTATGTTACTGACTCCAGATTGGTCGGAAATCACAATTTGTCTCTGATTGCCAATGGTTTCAGGAGGAATATGTTCGTAGGTAACGGGGTTTTTCTGAACCGCAGACACATGCACCCCTGCTTTATGAGCAAAAGCATTACGCCCGACAAAAGGAGCTCTAGTTTCGGGAGCAAAGTTCACCACTTCACTAACCAGGCGACTCGTAGCAGTCAGTTGAGTCAATTGCTGATCAGATAAACAAGCATAGCCAAGCTTAAGTTGCAAATTAGGAATCAATGTACAGAGATCTGCGTTGCCACACCTTTCTCCATAACCATTAATGGTGCCTTGTACCATAGTTGCACCTGCTCTAACAGCAGCGATCGCATTAGCTACTGCTGTCCCACTATCATTATGAGTATGAATTCCAATTTTGGGATAATCAGGATGGTTAAGGTTGGGAATAGCTTGATAGATTTCGGCAACTATTGCGGCTATTTCATGGGGTAAAGTTCCCCCGTTAGTGTCACAAAGTACCAGCCAGGAGGCTCCAGAGTTGAGAGCAGCTTGTAAAGTCTTGAGAGCATATTCAGGATTTTGTTTATAGCCATCAAACCAATGCTCGGCATCATAGATGACACTGCGCCCCTGAGAACACAAAAAACTAATCGAATCAGAGATCGCATTGAGGTTTTCTTCAAGACTAGTTTTTAGGCTAGCAGTAACATGTAAGTCCCAGGATTTACCAAAAATAGTTACCCATCTAGTACCAGCTGCTAAAATATGCTGCAACATCGGGTCTGACTTCGCTTCTGTATGAGGGCGACGAGTCGCACAAAAAGCCACAATTTCAGCTTGTTGCAAAGGCTCTTGCTGAAGTTGCCAGAAAAATTGTACATCTTTAGGGTTAGCTCCTGGCCACCCCCCCTCAATAAAAGGAATGCCCATAGCATCTAGCTGACGGGCGATTTTTAGTTTATCGCTCACCGAAAGGGAAATCCCTTCTGCTTGGGAGCCATCTCTCAAAGTAGTATCGTAAAGCCAAAGTCTCATAAGAAGGGATCGGAAGATAAGTACTGTTACTGCTTCTAATTAACCTAGCTCAAGGGATTTGCTCTGTTCTGCTAAGTAACGATGAGGTTAATCTATTGTGATTTTTTGCAATCGAGTCATTAACAAACCGATCTGATAAATTGAGGTGATGTAAGATGGTTAGATTTTCAAGCCATCAAATCAGATTCCGAAAACCAAATATCAAGGCATTCACCATAGCCAAAATAAGATGAGTAGCGTGCAGCAATGGCAATTTTATATAGATCGTGGCGGTACATTTACTGACCTAGTAGCACGATCGCCAGAAGATAAACTCATCACCCACAAACTACTCTCAGAGAATCCCGAACAATATCAGGATGCACCCGTTCAGGGGATTCGCAACATTATGGGATTAGCCAAAAATGAACCCATCCCCACAGAGCAAATCGCAGTGGTCAAAATGGGCACAACTGTAGCGACTAACGCCCTCCTGGAAAGAAAAGGCGATCGCGTAGTTTTACTCATTACCAAAGGCTTTAAAGATGCCCTAAAAATTGGCTACCAAAATCGTCCTGATATCTTTGCCCAAGAAATCGTATTGCCCACCATGCTTTACGAAACAGTTATTGAGGTAGATGAAAGATATGACACTCACGGGAATGAACTAAAGCCAGTAAATAAGCAAGAGCTAAAACGAGATTTACAAGTGGCTTACGATCAAGGTATTCAGTCCTGCGCCATAGTCTTGATGCATGCTTATCGCTACCCCCAACACGAACTAGAAGTTGCCAAAATTGCCCACGAAATTGGTTTTCCACAAGTCTCGATTTCCCACCAAGTTAGTCCCTTAATTAAGCTCGTCAGTAGAGGAGACACTACTGTAGTTGATGCCTATCTCACGCCGATTTTACGTCGCTACGTTGATCGCGTTACCGAGCAGTTGCCAGGTGTTCCTTTACTCTTCATGAAATCCGACGGTGGCTTGGTTTCCGCAGCCCAATTTCAAGGAAAAGATAGCATCCTCAGTGGTCCGGCAGGGGGGATCGTTGGTGCAGTCCAAACTAGCAAACAAGCAGGTTTTGACAAAATAGTTACCTTTGACATGGGTGGTACTAGTACAGATGTTGCTCACTATGCAGGGGAATACGAGCGAGAACTAGACTCAGAGATTGCAGGAGCCAGAATGCGAGTCCCTGTTCTCTCAATCCACACCATTGCAGCAGGTGGGGGATCGATCCTTAGTTTTGATGGCATGAGCTATCGTGTTGGCCCCGAATCTGGAGGTGCCAACCCAGGCCCAGCTTGTTACCGTCGCGGAGGTCAATTAACTGTCACCGATGCCAATGTTATGTTGGGCAAAATCCAACCCGAATACTTTCCCCAAGTGTTTGGCAAAGAAGCTAACTTACCTCTAAATCGCGAAATCGTAACCCACAAATTTCGCAAGTTAGCTCAAGAAATTGCGACCACCACGGGAAACCCAAAAACCCCAGAAAAGGTAGCAGCAGGATTTATTGCGATCGCAGCAAATAGCATGGCAAATGCGATCAAAAAAATCAGCCTTCAACGAGGTTACGATGTCACTAATTACACACTATGTTGCTTCGGTGGCGCAGGGGCACAAGTGGCTTGTCTCATTGCCGATATTCTGGGAGTTAAACGAATCTTCCTCCATCCCTATGCAGGAGTTCTTTCGGCTTATGGCATTGGTTTAGCTAATATCAGCACAACCAAAGTAGAGTCAGTAGAAGAAGCTTTAACTTCTGATTTGATTCAGAAACTGGAGTCAAGGATCAATGAAATAGTCCAACGACACTTTGATAAACCCAGTACAACTCTTCGCTCAGGAGAAGAGCAAAATTATTTGGCAATTACTAAACTCAATCTCAAATACGCAGGCTCTGATTCTACACTCAGCATTAACTGGAAACGCGATCGCGCAGCTCTCGAACAAGCATTTACCCAAGAACATCAAACACGCTACGGTTTTAGCCAACCGGAAAAGTCTCTGGTTGTTGAGTCCCTGGCAGTAGAAATCATCCAGCAAACAGACCCACTCCAAGAACCAACAATTAAGAGAAACCGAGACTTAGACAAATCACCTCAAGCGATCGCAACTGTTCCAATGTTTGCTCTTGATACCTGGCACCAAGCGCGAGTATATAGTCGAGAAGATTTGCAACCGGAGGATCAGATTATTGGTGCGGCGATCGTTGTAGAAAAGATCAGTACCATTATCATCGAACCCAACTGGCAAGCTAGATTAACCGAGCACAATCACATCATCCTAGAAAAATGTGGAGCAAAACACAATTCTTTGTGATCGCTTGTAATCGTGCATCAAATCACAGCCCAAAATATAAACCACAGTAAGAATGAAAATGTTAACTCTTTGATCGCAATTTGACATGGATACATTTATTTCGCCAATCGCTGGATTACTACAAGCAGTCATTCAAGAAGCTCATGCGGAAAACCAAAGACGACATGAAGAAAAAGTTGCGGAAATTGGATTAATTGCCAATTCCGAGCTACGTGATAGCTATGTTCAACAAATTGTTCTTGATAAATTTCTCGCTCCAGTGGAACAGGCTCAGCATGAAATACAAAGTGCAGCTAAGCACTCGCAATATTTAGCGGAATGTATTAATTATCATTATAAAGATCACCATTTAACACCTCAGCAGGCCAAAGATGTTTGCCAACAATTTCGTTTGTTGGCAGTTAAGCTATCCCAGATTGATTCTCTTTATGATCTCAAGTTAATTTACAAAGCAACCACAATTTTTGCTCATCGAATGGCAAACTTTGCCCACAGAGAGCGACAATATTCCATGGAACATGAAATTAGAAAAGGCATTTTAGATAGACTCGGAACTTGTATTGCGATTGAAAATAATTTCCAGCGACGTGTAACTTTTATGAGCCAGAGTCAACAAGAAGCTAATATAAGCGAGCAAAAAAGCCTAACTTCTGCCTGGTAATTCAACTTTAACAGCAATGGCGTAAGTTTAATAATGACCATAAACCCTGATCCAGTTTATCTAGAAATCTTCAAAAACCTCTACCAGTTTATTGCCGAACAAATGGGAATTGTGCTGCAAAATACCGCAGCCTCAGTCAATATCAAAGAACGCTTGGATTTTTCCTGTGCAATTTTTGATAACGAAGGATCTTTAGTAGCTAACGCTCCCCATATTCCAGTTCATTTAGGGTCTATGAGTGCTAGCGTCACAAGTCTGATCGCAGCTAAAGGAGATACTAGCAAGCCAGGAGATGTCTATCTCTCTAACAATCCTTACAACGGCGGAACCCACCTACCCGATGTCACCGCAATTACCCCTGTATTTCTTGATTCTTTAGCAGAAGAAGATATGCCAAAACCCATCTTTTATGTGGCATCCCGCGGACATCAAGCCGATCTAGGAGGGATCACCCCTGGTTCTATGCCTCCAAATAGCAGCAATATCGAAGAAGAAGGGATCTTATTTGATAATTTCTTGTTGGTCGAAGCAGGTGAATTTCGCGAAACTAAGGTTAGAGAACTCTTAAAAAATCATCCCTATCCTGCTCGGAACCCAGACTGCAATCTAGCTGATTTTAAAGCGCAAATTGCTGCCAATAATCGGGGAGTCAGCGAACTTTTAAAAATGGTCAAGCAATATGGTTTAGAAACTGTTAGCAACTACATGCAATTCGTTCAAGATAATGCAGAATTAGCTGTAAAAAAGATTATTCCCACGTTGCAAGACGGCGAATTTAGCTACGCAATGGACAATGGAGCAACCATTCAAGTCAAAGTCACAATTAACCAGACACAGCAAACAGCCAAAATTGACTTTACAGGAACATCTCCTCAATTAGCGAGTAATTTTAATGCCCCTGCTGCGGTTACCCAAGCTGCTGTTTTGTATGTTTTTCGGACTTTAGTTAAAGATGCTATACCCCTCAATGCTGGTTGCCTCAAACCATTAGACATCATCATCCCCGAAGGGTGTATGCTCAATCCTGTTGCTCCTGCTGCGGTGGTTGCGGGAAATGTAGAAACTTCGCAAACTATTGTCGATGCTTTGTATGGGGCATTGGGAGTTATGGCAGCCTCCCAGGGTACGATGAATAATTTTACTTTTGGTAGCGATCGCTATCAATATTACGAGACAATTTGCGGTGGTTCTGGAGCAGGTGATGGCTTTGCCGGGACGGATGCCGTACAAACTCATATGACCAATTCACGACTGACTGACCCTGAAGTTTTAGAAACCCGTTATCCCGTAATTTTAGAAAGCTTTGCAATTCGTGCTAATAGTGGCGGAACAGGTCAATACAATGGAGGCAATGGCGTAACTAGGAAAATTCGCTTTCTCGAACCAATGACTGCGGGAATCCTGGCCAATCGTCGTCTAGTTCCTCCTTTTGGCTTAAATGGCGGTACACCAGGAAAACTGGGTAAGACCTATGTTGTAAAAAACGATCAAACTATTCAAGAATTAGACAGTACTGCTACTGTAACGATTGCAGCTAATGAGACTTTTGTAATTGAAACCCCTGGTGGGGGTGGTTGGGGAAACTGCCCTCCGACGACCCTAGAAGCCAGGAAATAACTAGAACAATAAACTTGTTAGCTTAAATCCTGAATCTTGAATAATTAATGTCTGCGATTCTGCTTTCGTTGAAAACGGCTGGTGTTGCCACAGTAATTACCTTTTTATTAGGAATTTTGGCTGCGCGTTTGATGTGGGGTTATCGAGGTAAGGGAAAAGCGATTATCGAAGCAGTGTTGACGGCTCCTTTGGTCTTACCACCAACAGTTGTGGGCTTTTTGTTACTTCTAGCTCTTGGAAGAAATGGCATTATTGGGGCAATCCTTGCCAAAGCCAATATCAGGATTGTTTTTACTTGGTATGCAGTGGTAATTGCTGCGGTAGTTGTTTCATTTCCGTTGATGTATAAAACAGCTCTAGCTGCATTTAACCAAGTAGATGATCATTTGATTGCTTGTGGGCGAACGTTGGGAGCATCAGAGTGGCTTATTTTTTGGCGAATTCTAGTGCCTCTGGCTCGCCCTGGACTGATTGCAGGGACTTTACTGAGTTTTGCCCGCGCTTTAGGAGAATTTGGCGCAACTATCATGCTGGCAGGGGCAATTCCAGGCAAGACGGAAACTATTCCTATTGCTATTTACTTAGCCGCAGAGAGCGGGAATATAAATCGAGCCTTAGGTTTAGTTATCGTGATGCTAATAACTTCTCTGCTCGTAATCGTTTTAGTTGAATATTGGCAACACCCCCACCACAAGCTTAGGAAGATCGCACTAATCCGCAAGCCTTCCTCCCCAATCTCGGCATCCCCCCAAACGCTGTTATCCAGATCAATCGGTTTTCAGCCAGTAGCAACCCGACCAGTCCACTTAGTAGTAAATATTGAGAAACAGCTAACAGATTTTTGCCTCAAAGTTGATTTCACTTGCGATCGCGCTCCTCTAGGAATTTTAGGTGCTTCAGGAGCGGGCAAGACAACGATCATGCGATGTATTGCTGGTTTAGAAACTCCGGATCGGGGCAAAATTGTTTTAAACAATCGAGTTCTCTACGACTCTCAGCAAAAGATTGACCTCCCCATAAGAGAACGCAATTGTGGATTACTTTTCCAAGACTATGCCCTATTCCCCCAACTCACGGTGGCAGAAAATGTTGCCTTTGGTCTGGATTCACAACTGACTAAACGAGAGCAGCAACAAGCGGTTTCCAAACAACTTCACCTAGTGGAACTGGCGCATATGGGTAACCGCTATCCAGAAGAACTTTCAGGAGGGCAACAACAGAGAGTAGCCCTAGCCAGACTGCGAGCTAGCAACCCAGAGATTATGTTACTAGACGAACCATTTTCCGCTCTGGATACTTATCTACGTCATAAACAAGAAAAACTATTACGTCAGAGCTTAAAAACTTATCCAGGAATTACCATCCTGATTACCCATAATCTCGAAGAAGCCTACCGCATCTGTCCTCGTCTATTAGTTCTAGATCAGGGAAGAGCGATCGCTAAGGATACAAAAGAAAATATTTTCTATCGTGCTCCCAATTTCCGCACTGCCCAAGTCACTAACTGTAAAAACTTCTCAGATGCTCACCTCATCAATCGGCAAAAAGTTAGGGCAACCAACTGGCAGTGTGAGCTAAAGATTCCTGGTTACGATGCCTCTGAATCTCTTGATCAAACAAAACTAGTAATCGGAATTCGTGCTCACCAAATACGACTAGAAGCAAAAACCCCAAAATCACAAACCAATATCAATGTATTTGACTGCTGGCTTACTGGCTACAGCGAAACTCAACACCGGGTAACCTGTTATCTTAAGTTGCATCAACCACCCCAAAATGAAGCAGATTATCAGTTACAAACAGAAATTCTTCAAGATAAATGGCAGGATTTACAAACACAACCATTTCCCTGGCAAGTACAACTCAAACCAGAGCGAATCATGATTTTTCAAGATTCATAGTAGGTAGATAGATAAGTAATTAATTGTGAATTCATGTTGCTTTTGTCAGGTAAAGCGTACATTCACCTAATGACGGTATCAACAATTACTTTATTTACCATAAAACAAGACTATCGTTGGAAATTAGAACAATTTAGCAAAGTCGGTAATTGAGCAGTAGTATGGTACTTACTTCAACTACGCAACAAAGCGCGGTATCTAGCGATCCTCGTCTTATGCAAGACTTATTCCCCGCCGTCTATACTACTCTTTCTCCTCAAGCTTTAATCGAGTTAGTACTAGAAAATTATCCTCTGGATTGTGTTGCCAGATGTGTCTTGTGGAACCGAGGCCTCAGTGATGTTTATCTGGTAGAGTGCGAGGGCAATCCCTATATTCTCCGAATCTCACATCATCATTGGCGATCTCGTTCAGAAATCGAATTTGAGCTAAGACTCCTAGACTTTTTACATCACCAAGATTTACCCGTTGCCCATCCTATACCAACCAGAGATAGTGAGCTATTTGTCACTATCCCTGCGCTAGAGGGCGATCGCTATGCTACTTTGTTTTCCTACGCGGAAGGTTCTGTTCCTCTCGGTGATTTAGATCGACCCCAAGCAGAGATTTTTGGCGAAACTCTAGCCAGACTCCATCAGGCAGGGAATAAATTTGATGGGGGCAAGGAACCCAAGGTTCTAAATCTAGAATACTTATTAGATGATTCTTACAGAGCGATCGCTCCATTTTTGAGCCACTATCCTGATGAGTTAGCTTTTTTAAAGCGTAAAGTAACCCAGATTGGCTCTGAGTTAGAAGCTCTGCCAACAGAAGCTCCTTACTGGGGAGTTTGTTGGGGTGATCCTCACAGTGGAAATAGCCATTTTTCAGAGGGAGATAGGATTACCGTTTTTGATTTTGATCAGTGCGGTTATTGTTGGCATGCTTTTGACGTAGCCAAATTTTTGCAAGTGTCTCTCAACGCAGGTATGAGTAGATATGTTAGAGAATCTTTTTTTGCCGGATACCAATCAGTTAATCCTCTGACTTCGCTAGAGCTAGACTCCTTACAAGCTCTGACACAGACTGCTCATATTTGGAATTGGGCAATAAGCATTCAAGGCGCAGCAATTCACTGTTGGTCAAAGTTAGATCGCCCCTATTTTCGTCATCGTGTGGAAACTCTTAAGAGACTAAACTCTCCTAACTGGCGGATCTTTTAGGTTTAATTTGGATTTGAGATAAGAGCAAAAAAGCATCGAAAAAATGGCACAATATTTAACATTAGTTAATATTTTTGTGTCAAAAAAGGTGATTTATGCTGAAATTCCCAGGTACCAGACCAGATAACTTAGGAGTAAAAGACGGTCAACTAGCTCCCACACCAACCACCCCTAACTGCGTTCATTCTCAAAGCGATAATGAACAGTACAAAATTGACTCTTTACCTTTTGTTTCCATCGCTAAACTTAAAGACGTTATCAACAGTATGGAGAGAACCGAAATTATCGAAGAAAGCGATAATTATCTCTATGCTGAGTTCACAACCAAGCTAATGGGTTATGTGGATGATGTTGAGTTTTATCGCGATGAGGCAGCCAATGAGGTGCATGTACGCTCTGCTTCCCGGTTGGGTAAATCAGATCTTGGTTTAAATCGCCAACGAGTAGAGGAAATTAGAGCAAAACTGAGCTAAGTAAGAATGAGGCGATCGCTAAACCTTTGTAACGATGATTAGTAGTCGCCTCAGAACATAAAGTATGTGAATATAAAAACCATCCTCCAGTAGCCCGAATTAGTTTTTCTGTGATAGAGACGAGGCTTCAATTCATGTCAATTTCCATTAGTCGAAGACATTCCTTTACAAGCGCTTCTGGAGAAAAAGAGTCTGTATCCATACAAGTAAGATCCAATTTTGAGCTTTGCTCCCTTATTATTTGGTCATAGAGTATGGTGCGGGCTAAGAATTTTTGAATTAACAACTGGTCGTCTTCTCCAAGACTATAAAAGTTACTTGCAGAGAGAATACGATCACGAAAGTACTTTTGGCTAGCCGTCAGATAGATTACACCTACCAAATTTTTTGCAACCAAATCAGCGACTAGCTCTGGCAATAAGGCTGAGCCTTCGATGACCAGACATTTTTGCTGCTCATCAGTAATGCGCTGACTAACTATTGCTTTTACCTGAGGGAAAACATTATTACGATAATGCAGAAGTATAGCGCTACGGATATACGTTAGGACATTCTTTGAAGGCAGCATCAACA
>CAZSEZ010000027.1:18017-25645 GCA_964606015.1 uncultured bacterium | reverse complement strand
AGATTGAGATTCCGTTTGCATTATTTGGGGTCAAGGGTAAATAGCTCCACTAAGGGATAGCAGACTAATAGCAATATGGCAACTCCCAATTTTGCAGTAATTAGACCTAAAACCAATTTTTGATCTGTTAAAAACAGCAAATTAAGAATAAATTCAGCAATACTGACTTGATAGCGCATAATATAAAACTGTCGGTGCCACCTCTTGAAATAAATTAACTTACGACCTATGCCTAAAACAGAGCGTAAAAACTTTCTTTTAGACTTTGAAAAACCCTTATCAGAGCTAGAGTCTAGAATCCAACAAATTCGCGAACTAGCCGATGAAAATCAGGTTGATGTCTCTAAAGAAATCGCTCAGTTAGAAGCTAGAGCCGATGTCTTACGCCAAGAAATTTTTAGTAGTCTTACTCCAGCTCAAAGACTTCAGCTAGCTCGCCATCCTCGTCGTCCTAGTACCCTAGACTACATCCAAGCTATTACTGACGAATGGCTCGAATTACATGGAGATCGCGGTGGTAGTGATGATCCTGCCTTGGTAGGAGGTGTTGCCCGCATTCAGGATCGTCCCGTAGTAATTCTGGGACACCAGAAAGGTCGAGATACCAAAGATAATGTAGCTCGTAATTTTGGGATGGCTGCACCTGGCGGTTATCGTAAAGCTCTGCGCCTGATGGATCACGCCAATAAGTTTGGTATGCCCATTGTGACTTTTATCGATACACCAGGAGCTTGGGCAGGAGTCGAAGCGGAAAAACTCGGTCAGGGAGAAGCGATCGCATTCAACTTGCGCCAGATGTTTAGCTACGATGTCCCTATTATCACTACAGTAATTGGTGAAGGCGGTTCTGGTGGAGCCTTAGGAATCGGTGTAGCTGACCATCTCTACATGTTCGAACATTCGGTTTATACGGTAGCGAGTCCAGAGGCATGTGCTGCTATTTTGTGGAAAGATGCCAAAAAATCAGGACAAGCAGCTCTGGCACTTAAGATTACTGCTACTGACTTAAAAGGATTGGGTCTGATTGACGAAATTCTAGCAGAACCCCCTAGTGGTGCCCATTCTGAGCCAATTAAAGCAGCTGCAACTCTCAAAGATGCTCTCACTAAAAGTATTGATACACTATCTGCAATGCCCTCGGCAGATCTAAAAAAACTACGCTATGAAAAATTTCGGAAGATGGGAGTCTTTGAGCAAGGAGAGATTCCTTCCTAAGCTGACTATTGGATTGGCTACTTTAGCAAGAGAGAGAATGCTATAATCTTCAAGGAAACATTTTGTTACATTAGATTTAAGGTTAAATCTGATAGTTAATTGTGTTTCTCGTTGATGTTGGCATTTTATATATCAACTATCTAACTAGGTTTGCAGTAAGGTCACTGGTAGTAAATCGAAAACACCGAATCATTAAAGAATTAATCCATTCAACATATAATCGCCAGGTTAAGCTCAATTTGAGTTTATTTAATTTACTGTGCTGCAAATCTACGCAAATAATCCTATAAAGTTAAGCGTCAGGTATGGAAAATCCTCCCCCAAATAAGCTTAGAGCAATTATTACTGGAGCCAGTAGCGGAATTGGTAAAGCTGTTGCTATTAATTTTGCCCGTGCTGGGATTGATGTCGCTCTAATCGGCCGTTCTTTGGACAAGCTCAAAGCAGTAGCAGAAGCGGCTCACGCTGAAGGGGTAGAGGCACTAATTTACCAAGTCGATTTGTCCCAAATTGAGGAAGTTAAAGAGCAGATATCTGCGATCGCAAAAGATCTTGGACAAGTAGATATTCTCGTTAACAACGCAGGAATGGGGTATACTAGCACACTTGCGAATACTTCTTTAGCAGATTGGCAGCAAGTAATAGATTTGAACCTTAACAGCGTATTCCAGTGCATTTTGGGGGTTTTGCCCGCAATGCGCCAGCGTAACCAAGGAACTATTGTCAACGTGGCATCTATTGCAGCGAACAACGCTTTTCCTGAGTGGGGTGCTTACGGTGTTAGCAAAGCGGGTGTTGTCGCACTGACAAAAACCCTTGCTATCGAAGAGAGAGCCAATGGTATTAGAGCTGTGGCGATTTCTCCAGGTGCGGTCAATACTCCTATCTGGGATACAGATACGGTAGATGCTGATCTAAATCGAGAGGCAATGCTAACTCCAGAGATAGTGGCTCAGTCAATTCTTCATACTGTCTTGTTGCCCCCACAGGCAACAATTGAATCTTTGACGATTATGCCCAGTGGTGGAGCCTTGTAGAGCGCGCAATCGAGCATTTGTCCAGTTTTTCTCCAGCTCAAGTTTTCGATCAATCAATTAGTCCGAACAATCTTATTCAATTGCAAGAGGCAAGAGTTTTACTCAAATTTTAGTTATTATGACACAAGTTTTTTCCAACGGTTCTAGCTCTTCTGTTAATGGTAATCAAATTAACTCTGATTTAATAGAGCAAGTAACCTCTCGTCCAGACCGTAACACTAATCAAGGCCAGGAAGCTGTAGTTAGTGCTACATCTGCTGAAGCAGCAAAAGCAAACATGATGGATGCAGTTCGCGTCATGTTAGAGTCTGTCGGCGAGGACCCCAACCGTGAAGGCTTACTCAAGACTCCTAAAAGAGTTGCTGAAGCGATGCAGTTCTTGACTCAAGGCTACACCCAATCTTTGGAAAAAATAGTTAATGGTGCCATTTTTGACGAAGGACACAATGAAATGGTCTTGGTCAGAGATATTAACTTCTTTAGTCTCTGCGAACACCACATGTTGCCTTTCATGGGTAGAGCCCATGTCGCCTATATTCCTAACCAGAAAGTAGTCGGCTTGAGTAAGTTAGCTCGTATTGTCGAGATGTATGCCCGCCGCTTGCAAGTACAAGAGCGTTTGACTCGTCAAATCGCTGAGGCCGTTCAAGAAATCCTCGACCCTCAAGGTGTCGCAGTAGTGATGGAAGGTGCTCACATGTGTATGTCAATGCGTGGGGTTCAAAAACCTGGTTCCTGGACTGTAACTAGCGCGATGTTAGGGGTATTTGAGCAAGAGCAAAAAACCCGCGAAGAATTCTTGAATCTAATCCGCCATCAGCCTAGTTTTATGTAGACTGACTGATTAGCCGTAAAACATTTATTAATTTCTGGAGAGTGAGCCATATTCGAGTTCACTCTTTTTTATTTTTCATTTCAAAAATGACAAGTGAAAAATCTGTTGCCAGTGTTTTTTTGATGATAACTAAATCGTTGCTCAAATTTTGAGACTAAAGTTAAGAAGAAACAATCTCTTAAAATGATAATGTTCTAGTGATGAGATCGCCCCTTTACTAGTTCAAATTAGTTTGTAATTTTGATTGAAGCTTTACATCTTGGAAAATGGCTGTAATTTTGGAGCAATCAGGGTTTTGCCAGATCATTGTAGTTTGAGATTGCGATCGCTTTTATCCAAGTGGGATTTTTCTGATTCGATGTCCATTAGCTCCAACAACGACGAAAGATTGAGCTAAATCTTCTTCTGGATAGATTTGGATAACGTGCGTTAATTGTTGATGCACTAAACCAATATCTTTGGGCAAAACTCGTAGATAAATTACTCCGCTACCAATGGATTTTACAAAAACCAAATTGCCATAGTCGCGATCTCTGGTGATCAACACTCTCTGCTGCTGTTGGGCTACTTTGAGAATTAATTCGTCACTGGCTGTAGACATTCCTAAATCTTGAGCGGTGACAATATCATATCCAGCGTCTATCAAAAATCTAATGGTCAAGGCATAGATATCTTGATCTAATAAGAACTTCACCATTAAGCAGAAACTAAATTGATTTCCTCAGCAGAGATTAGAGCGATCGCATACTGCAAGCAAGCTTTGATATCGGCAATCTCTAGATCGGGATAATAATCACGAGTAATATCCTCAAACGACAATTCCTCATTGAGAAGTTCTAGGACACTCTGCACCGTAATCCTGGTTCCAGTTATACAAGGTTTTCCAAAATGAATTTGAGAATCGACAGATATTCTTTTCATGGCAAGTTAGTAACACGCTTTTTCGTCACACCATGATTGTACTGAATCTCATATCACTTCAAGTTACTTTGTGTTTTAGACTGGAGTTTTTCGTCTTGGAAAATGGCTGTAATTTTGGAGCAATCAGGATTTTGCCAAACCATCGTGGTTTGAGATTGCGATCGCTCTATTTCGATACCTCGCCCCAGGATTGATTCTACTTTTACTATGTAATCACCAATTTCTAATCTTTCGTAGTCGGCACGAGTGTTGTATTGTTGCTGTTGGCTTTGATTGATTTGGGTTTCGCAAGCTGGGTTAATTGGTTTTTGGATACCAAAGAAGACTAATCCCAAGGTGACTAGAGTTGCATAGATGGTCGCATGAGTAGGCTTGAGATTATTGAAGCACTGTTGAACGAAGGTAGCAAACCAAGGATTATTTTGGTTATGATTAGGCATGATTGTTACTCTTCAAGTAAGAGTATGAAAGTGAATAAGTTATTTACCTGTTGGCGCAGGTGATGACAAATCCGAATTAGCACTGGTGTTGGCGCATCGGTGCTTTTTAATTGGTTGGGTTAGCTGGAAACTCGACGAGTCGCGATCGCATTGGAGATTAGTTTTTTACTGAAGTAAACAAAAAATCCTGCTAGATCCCAAGCTAATACTAGATAAGCAACATACTTTAAATTACGTTCTTCCCATCGTTGGAGTTCATCGGGAAAAGCTTCAATAGTGTCTAAGTAACAGTCATTTATTTTATTCCAAGTCTCTAGACATATTGATTTAATTAAAGAACCAATAATTCGGTTATAAAACTTTAAGTGTCTAGTATCTTTGTCAAGAATATTTTGCGATTTCAATACTTTCTCTATGCTCTGTATTGCTAATATAAGCTGCAAGATCCTAAGAATAGTATCTAAGATGCTATCTCTGGCATTTAATTGATGTACAACTTTGTTTCTCAATGCATTAAAGTTTAGGCAATTTTCAGCCATCCAAAAAATGTTGTATCCATGTATTTTGTGATATCTTTCTAAAAAAATATTTGTATAATATACATATATTCTCTCTATTAATTTAGTCAAGTAAAACATTAGATTAAACTCCTTGAAATGCTGGTTGTTCTGGTAGTTGGTAGGTGGAAACAGCAGCAAAGGAGGCTTCCCATTTGTTTAGTGCGTTGCTACCTTCAGCGGTGATTTTGAAATATTTACGGCGGGAGTTTGCTCTGGTTTTGAGTACGTCTTCGTCTTCTTCTGACTCGATAAAGCCTTTCGCTTCCAAAAGGTCTAGTTTGGGATAGAGCGAAGAGAAGTTAAATCTGCGGTCAAAGGATTTTTCGATCGCACTACGAATTTCCAACCCATAACGTCTTCTACCAGACTGGAGCGATTTCAAGATTAAGATCTCTGGCTGAGATAATTTATCGTTTTTAGCCATACATAAGCCCTATTACTAGCGATTAATTTTCTCTATCCTAACATCAATATCCAATATTGGATAATTAAAACTTCAAAAATATCCAAGGTAGACTTAATTTAAAGATCTAATAACAATCCATGAACGAGCCAATCAATATTCATGAAGCGACTACTCAACTTTCCCAACTCCTTTCCAGAGTGGCTTTAGGAGAAGAAATTACGATTAGTGATCGAGGTGTTCCTGTTGCCAAGCTAGTTCCTTACACTCTACCCAAACAACAAAAACGTGTTCCTGGTAGACTGGCTGATCAAATTCAGATTGCCGATGATTTTAATGAGCTAGACGAGGAAACAGCAAGCTTATTTTATGGAGAAGAATAAGTGGAGTTATTGTTAGACACTTGTTGTTGGCTATGGTGGTTAAGCAATCCTGAAACACTTAGTAAACAACAGTTGGAAGCACTAATAAATCCTCAGAATCAGCTCTATCTATCTGTAGCGACTCTTTGGGAACTCAGTATCAAAATCAATAGTGGTAAGCTCGCTGCACCTAAACCATTAAATGAGTTAGTAGCGACAGAATGTCCCAAAGACAATATCAAGTTAATCAATATTAAGCCCGAACACGCTATTCACGCTGGCTCTTTACCCCTGCACCACAAAGATCCATTTGATCGCATGATTATTGCCCAAGCAGATCTGGAAAATTTGATGATAGTAACTTCAGATGCGATTTTTGCTAAGTATGATGTTGCTATTTTGTCTTGAAATGGGATAATTGCGATCGCAAAATAAAAAAGGCTGCTAGCCTAAGCCAGCAACCTCAAACACATTAATTATTCAAAATTGTTCGATGGAGAGAAATTTAGTTCTCAGAAAACTCTGCATCGATGACATCATCGCCACCGCCTGTAGCTCCACCACCAGGCGCATCAGCACCAGGAGCTTCACCACCAGGCGCAGCACCTTCAGCACCAGGAGCACCTTCAGCACCACCAGCTTGCTGGTACATATTGCTACCGATAGTATAGAGAACTTGCTGCAACTCAGGCATTACAGTCTGAATCTTGTCATCATCATCTTCGGCAACTGCTGCTTTGAGGTCAGCGATCAAGCCTTCAGCTTTAGTCTTGTCATCAGCAGGTACTTTATCACCAAGTTCAGTGATTTGTTTTTCTGCTTGATAAACTAAAGAGTCAGCTTGGTTCTTGCGATCAATTTTTTCGCGGCGATCCTTGTCTGCATTAGCATTAGCCTCTGCTTCTTGAACCATTCTATCCACCTCATCATCAGGTAGAGTAGATGCACCAGTGATACTGATGGATTGTTCTTTGCCAGTACCCTTGTCTTTTGCGGTTACATTCAAGATACCGTTAGCATCGATGTCGAAAGTAACCTCAATTTGAGGTACACCACGAGGAGCAGGAGGAATTCCATCGAGACGGAAGGTTCCTAGACTCTTGTTATCCTTAGCGAATTCTCTTTCACCTTGGAGAACGTGAATTTCTACATTGGTTTGTCCGTCTACCGCTGTGGAGAATGTTTCGGACTTCTTAGTAGGAATTGTGGTGTTACGAGGAATAATTTTCGTCATAACGCCACCTAGAGTTTCTACCCCTAGAGATAGAGGCGTGACGTCTAGTAGCAAGATGTCTTTTACTTCACCAGCTAGAACACCAGCTTGGATGGCAGCACCAAGAGCTACTACTTCATCAGGGTTAACTGTTTGGTTGGGTTGCTTATCGAGGATGCGTTCTACTAGAGCTACGATCGCAGGGATTCTTGTGGAACCACCGACCATAACTACTTCATCAATGCTGGTTTTAGTTAGCTTGGCATCTTTCAGAGCTTGTTCTACGGGAACCGCACAACGGTCGATCAAGTCAGAACAAATTTCCTCAAATTTTGCTCTAGTTAGAGACATGTCGAGGTGTTTTGGCCCATCTTGAGTCGCAGTGATGAAAGGCAAGTTGATATCACTTTGAGTAGCAGAAGATAGCTCGATTTTGGCTTTTTCTGCTGCTTCAGTTAGACGTTGTAGAGCTTGAGAATCTTTACGAAGGTCAATCCCTTCATTGCGTTGGAACTCTTCAGCTAGGAAGTCAACAATTTTTTTATCGAAGTCATCACCACCAAGGTGAGTATCACCAGAAGTAGAAAGAACTTCAAAGACACCGTCGCCAACTTCAAGAATTGATACGTCGAAAGTACCACC